>NZ_WKCD01000047.1:0-29659 GCF_021606625.1 Pseudomonas sp. PA-4-8C | reverse complement strand
GCGGCTCACTTTGCAAAAGCGGCAAAGTAAGCAAAACGCTCTTGCCCCACCACTCGGCACCTCGCCTAGGCTCGGTGTGCCCGAACGCAGGCTTGAATCCGTGGGCCGCCGCCACGCGCCATCCATGGCGCGGGGCGGCTAACCCGGCGTCCTGCCGGGTTAGCCACGAATTCAAGCCTGCGTTCGGCCAGCGTGGTTTAACGGGGCGCCTGAGATCAAGATCAAAAGCAGATCAAGAGCAAGATCAGGAGCAGTCCCTTGCTTCAGGCATAAAAAAGGCGACTGGGCCATGGGGCTGCAGTCGCCTTTTTTCTTTTGGAGCAGGTGCTTACTGCACTTCTACCGCCAGGCTGTCACTGATCTTTTTCTGCCAGATGGCAGGACCGGTGATGTGGACGGACTCGCCTTTGCTGTCCACTGCAACGGTGACCGGCATGTCTTTGACGTCGAACTCGTAGATGGCTTCCATGCCTAGTTCGGCGAAGGCAACCACGCGCGACTTCTTGATGGCTTGGGCCACCAGGTAAGCGGCGCCGCCCACGGCCATCAGGTACACGGCCTTGTGGTCCTTGATCGCTTCGATGGCGGTCGGGCCGCGCTCGGATTTGCCGATCATGCCCAGCAGGCCGGTTTGCTCGAGGATCTGGCGGGTGAACTTGTCCATCCGCGTCGCGGTGGTCGGGCCAGCAGGGCCAACCACTTCTTCGCGCACCGGATCAACCGGGCCGACGTAGTAGATAAAGCGGCCCTTGAGGTCCACCGGCAAGGTTTCGCCCTTGTTCAGCATCTCGACCATGCGCTTGTGCGCCGCGTCGCGACCGGTGAGCATCTTGCCATTGAGCAGTACGGTTTCGCCCGGCTTCCAGCTCTGCACTTCTTCCGGGGTCAGGGTGTCGAGGTTGACGCGACGGGCCGATGGGCCGGCTTCCCAGACGATTTCCGGGTAGGCGTCCAGCGGTGGCGCTTCCAGCGACGCCGGGCCCGTACCGTCGAGCACGAAGTGCGCGTGACGGGTGGCGGCGCAGTTAGGGATCATGCACACCGGCAGGGAGGCGGCGTGGGTCGGGTAGTCCATGATCTTTACGTCGAGCACCGTGGTCAGGCCACCCAGGCCCTGGGCGCCGATGCCCAGTTGGTTGACCTTCTCGAACAGCTCCAGGCGCATTTCTTCGATACGGTTCTGCGGGCCGCGCTTTTTCAGCTCGTGGATGTCGATGGACTCCATCAACACTTCCTTGGCCATTACCGCGGCTTTCTCGGCGGTGCCGCCGATGCCGATGCCGAGCATGCCCGGTGGGCACCAGCCGGCGCCCATGGTCGGAACGGTCTTGAGCACCCAGTCAACGATCGAGTCGGACGGGTTGAGCATGGCCATTTTCGACTTGTTCTCGGAACCGCCACCCTTGGCCGCCACGTCCACTTCCACGGTGTTGCCCGGGACGATGGAGTAGTGGATGACCGCTGGGGTGTTGTCCTTGGTGTTCTTGCGGGCACCGGCCGGGTCGGCGAGGATCGAGGCGCGCAGGACGTTTTCCGGCAGGTTGTAGGCGCGACGCACGCCTTCGTTGATCATGTCGTCCAGGCCCATGGTGGCGCCGTCCCAACGCACGTCCATACCCACGCGCACGAACACGGTGACGATACCGGTGTCCTGGCAGATCGGGCGGTGGCCGGTGGCACACATGCGCGAGTTGATCAGGATCTGGGCGATGGAGTCACGGGCCGCCGGCGATTCTTCGCGCAGGTAGGCTTCGTGCATGGCCTGGATGAAATCAACGGGGTGGTAGTAGGAAATGAATTGCAGGGCGTCGGCAACGCTCTGAATCAGGTCGTCTTGCTTGATCACGGTCATGAGTCGCGCTCCTCTATAAGGGAACATTCAATAAAGATGGCGTCAGTGTTGCATCGGTCGGCTGAAGCCATCTTTCCAAGGCACGCCAGAATGGTGCAGGCGCGACGCTAAAAAGGCGCGGCAGTATAACCCGGCACGGTGGCCGATACACCCGACTATGGTCACGAATGCCCGGCCCGGTTATCGGTAGGAGCGAGCTTGCTCGCGAAAAGCGTGAATCTGGTGGGTTTCATCGGGTTGTCCGCGTTATCGTTAGCGATCTTCGCGAGCAAGCTCGCTCCTACCTAGAGAGGTAACGGCGTTATGCCTGAACTCTACGTCGGCGAACGCCACTGGTCGGTCACCTCCGGCAGCAACCTGCTGGATGCCTTGAATCAGGCCGGCGTGGCCGTGCCCTTCAGTTGCCGAGCCGGCAGTTGCCATGCGTGCCTGGTGCGTTGCGAGGGTAAGGTCGACGACCAGCAGCCCGAAGCCCTCAGCCCGACGCAACGCCAGCAAGGTTGGCGCCTGGCGTGCCAGTGCCGGGTCAGTGCGGACCTGAAGGTCGAAGCGTTTGACCCCCAGCGCGATGGCCTGCCCGCCCAGGTGGTGGGCGCCGATTGGCTGAGTTCGACGGTACTGCGCCTGCGCCTGCAACCGGAACGTGCTCTGCGGTACAGCGCCGGGCAGCATCTGGTGCTGTGGGCGGGGCAGGTGGCGCGCCCTTATTCTCTGGCGAGCCTGCCTCAGGAGGAGCCGTACCTGGAGTTTCATATCGAGTGCCGCCAGCCTGGTGCATTCAGCGATGCCGCGCGACAGTTGAAGGTCGGTGAGCCTCTGCGCCTGGGCGAACTGCGGGGCGGAGCGCTGCACTATGATCCCGACTGGCAATCGCGGCCATTGTGGCTGCTGGCCTCCGGCACCGGCCTGGGGCCCTTATGGGGGGTGTTGCGCGAGGCACTGCGCCAGGATCACCAAGGCGAGATTCGCGTGATTCACCTCGCCCATGAGGCCGAGGCTCATTACCTGACTAAACCCCTGGCAGCCCTTGCCGCCCAGCATGGGAACCTGACCGTGGAGCTATGGACTGCGGCGCAGTTGCAGCCGGCATTGGCGCAACTGCGGCTTGTTTCCCGGCAAACCCTGGCCTTGCTCTGCGGGCACCCCGCCAGCGTCGAGGCGTTTTCCAAGCGCTTGTTTCTGGCGGGACTGCCGCGTAATCAATTGCTGGCGGATGTGTTTCTGTCCAGTCCTTCCAATTTATGAAAAGCCAGCTCCCACAGTAGACCGAATTGTCTGACCAGACACGGAC
Organism: Pseudomonas sp. PA-4-8C; assembly: GCF_021606625.1. Taxonomy (NCBI): domain Bacteria; kingdom Pseudomonadati; phylum Pseudomonadota; class Gammaproteobacteria; order Pseudomonadales; family Pseudomonadaceae; genus Pseudomonas; species Pseudomonas sp. PA-4-8C. The sequence goes on along the minus strand of NZ_WKCD01000047.1, from coordinate 26,516 downwards.
TACTGTGGGAGCTGGCTTGCCTGCGATGAGGCCCTGAAATTCGACATATTGGCTTGCAGTGAAATGCAAAAAGCCCCGCCATTCACATGGTGGGGCTTTTGTTTTTCAGCCTGTCACTCAGACCTGCGGGTCGCCCACATGCAGGATCTTCATGCCATTGGTGCCACCGGTGGTGTGGTAGCTGTCGCCCTTGGTCAGGATGACCCAGTCGCCTTTTTCCACAACGCCGCGTTTAACCAGCTCGTCGATCGCCTTCTGGCTGACTTCGTTCGGTGCCAGCGAAGCCGGGTCGAACGGGATGGTGTACACGCCACGGAACATGGCCGCGCGGGCCTGGGCTTCGCGGTGTGGGGTGAACGCGTAGATAGGCACCGAGGAGCGGATGCGCGACATGATCAACGGCGTGTAGCCACTTTCGGTCAAGGCGATGATGGCCTTGACACCCGGGAAGTGGTTGGCGGTGTACATGGCAGCCAGGGCGATGCTCTGGTCGCAGCTTTCGAAGACTTTGCCGATGCGATGGCTGGAGGTCTTGCTGGTCGGGTGCTTTTCGGCACCGACGCAGATACGCGCCATGGCCTGTACGGCCTCCAGCGGGTAAGGGCCGGCGGCACTTTCAGCCGAGAGCATCACGGCGTCGGTGTAGTCGAGTACGGCGTTGGCCACGTCGGACACTTCGGCACGGGTCGGCATCGGGTTCTGGATCATCGACTCCATCATCTGGGTCGCAACGATCACCGCTTTGTTGTGACGGCGTGCGTGCAGGATGATCTTCTTCTGGATACCGATCAGCTCGGCGTCACCGATTTCAACGCCCAGGTCGCCACGGGCAACCATCACGGCATCGGAGGCCTTGATCAGGCCGTCGAGGGTTTCATCATCGGCCACGGCTTCAGCACGTTCGATCTTCGCTACCAGCCAGGCGGTACCGCCGGCTTCGTCGCGCAGCTTACGGGCGTATTCCATGTCGGCGGCGTCGCGCGGGAAGGACACGGCGAGGTAGTCCACTTCCATTTCGGCGGCGAGCTTGATGTCGGCCTTGTCTTTTTCAGTCAGGGCCGGCGCCGTCAGGCCACCACCGCGACGGTTGATGCCTTTGTGGTCGGACAGCGGGCCGCCGATGATCACGGTGCAGTTCAGTTCGGTCGGCGTGGCAGTGTCAACGCGCATCACCACACGGCCGTCGTCCAGCAGCAGTTCGTCACCGACGCCGCAGTCCTTGACCAGGTCCGGGTAGTCGATGCCCACCACGTCCTGGGTGCCTTCGGTCAGCGGGTGGCTGGTGGAGAAGGTGAACTTGTCACCGATCTTCAGCTCGATCCGCTTGTTGGTGAATTTGGCGATACGGATTTTCGGGCCTTGCAGGTCGCCCAAGAGTGCAACGAAGCGGCCATGCTTGGCGGCGAGGTCACGCACCAGCTTGGCGCGAGCCTTGTGCTCGTCCGGGGTGCCGTGGGAGAAGTTCAGACGGGCGACGTCCAAACCAGCCAGAATCAGCTGTTCGAGGACTTCCGGCGAGTTACTGGCCGGGCCAAGGGTGGCGACGATTTTGGTACGACGGACGGACATGCACGGACTCCTGAGTTCAAGCGCTGGGGAAGGCTACTATGCTCTTTCGTTGTAGTCATTGTTCGTTTGCACTACTTATCGACGATTGGCTTGTTTTGGCGGCGGTTGAATGGGCAAACGCCTTGAAGATTTTCGACCAGGGGTCGATACACTGCACAAGACAGGAGAACCCCATGCGAATTTTGCTCGTTGCTGCCCTGGCCGTCAGTGTTGTCGGCTGTACCCGCTGGTCGATGGACCACCATTTGAACAACGCTTACCGTGCCTATGGGGTCGGTGATTGCCAGCGTGTCACCCTGGAGTTGTCCCAGGTCGATCGCGAGAGCCGAACTCGCCGCTACGTGCAACCGGAGGTTTCGATGTTGCGTGGGCAGTGCCTGGAGCGCCAGAAACTGTTTGTCGATGCCGCACAGACCTATCAGTTCATCATCGGCCACTACCCGTCGAGCGAGTACGCCTATCGAGCCCGTGCGCGGCTCGATACCTTGCAGCAACTGGGGCATCTGCCGGCTGCAGGCCTGGCAAAACCAAGGCCTGCGTCGTTGTAAGGGTATTTGTCGCTTCATGGCTGGCCTGTCGCCAGTCTTGCGCTATTCTTTGAATGTCTGTTTGTGCAGTACCCATTCGAACGGATGCAATGCCCGGATTCGGCAGCTGTTTGGTGACAAGCGGTAGCTGTTGTCACACCGAGATCCAGGGAGAGCGAGCGATTGCTTGTTCCGAATCACTGGCACGGCCAGATTTTTGGCTATTGGATGGCGACTTCACCATGTTTACCGAACGACGGATCGAGCGGCATCAACTGCCGTATTTTCTGCAGGTGTTCAATCGTATTACTGACAAGCCAATCGGCTATCTTGGAAATGTGTCTGAAAACGGTCTGATGCTGATCAGCTCGTTACCTATGATGACCGACGTGGATTTCGAGCTGCGCTTGAAAGTGCCGGTGGCGCAGGGCGAGTTCAAGGCAATTGACCTCACGGCAACCTGCTTGTGGAGCCATGAAGATGTCACCCCGCAGCATTACGACTCGGGGTTCAGCGTGCTTGAGGCGCCCGAAGAGTACCGGCACCTGATCAACGCGCTGTTGCAGTACTTCAGCTTTTATCCTTTGCAGGCCTCTGTCTGAATTATGCGTGGGGTCTTGGCTGTTTCCTGGCCATGGCCCTGCGCAGTCATCCTCAGAATACTCCGGCCTTTTTCCATTCCAGATAGCGCGTGACCAGCCCGGCACCCAGCGCCGATGGCAAGGTATCCAGCACCGAGAGCCCATGGGCACTCAAGCGATCATGGCGTTGGTTGCGGGTATTGAGGTAATCGACCGTGCCGCAGTAAGCCAGCGCTTCGGGCAATGTTTGCACCGGTGCCTGGCGTAGTTGGTCGAGGACCTCTTCCCTCAGGCTGGCCACCAATACCCGGTGATGCCTACTGATACGCTGGACGGCGGCCATCAAGGCTTCATCCTCCTCATCCCGCAGGTTGGTGACGATGATCACCAGTGCCCGGCGTTTTTGCCGTGCCAGCAATTGGCTGGCGGCAGCCTGGTAGTCGGCGGTTTTTCGCGTGGTCTGCAGGTCGTAGACCGCATTGAGCAACAGGTTCAATTGGCCACTGCCTTTGACCGGCTTCAGGTAGCGCGGCTGGTCGCTGGCGAACGTGCACAGCCCTACGGCATCGCCCTGGCGCAAGGCGACATAACTGAGCAGCAGGCAGGCGTTGAGGGCGTGGTCAAAATGGGGCAGTTCATCATCCTGGCTGCGCATGTGCTGGCCGCAATCGAGCATGAACACGATTTGCTGGTCGCGCTCATCCTGATATTCCCGGGCAATGGGCGTTCGTTGGCGGGCGGTGGCTTTCCAGTCGATCTGACGCAGGCTGTCGCCTTCACGAAACTCGCGCAGTTGGTGAAACTCCAGCCCCAATCCTCGCCGCTGATGTTGGCGCACGCCCAGTTGGCTCAGCCAGTTATCCACACCTCGCAACTGCGCACCGTATAAACGTGCGAAATCCGGGTAAACGCGGGTTTCATCGTGGGTAACGACCCAGCGTCGTGCAGACCACAGCCCCAGTGGGCTGGGCAGCAGCAGCTCGCAGCGACTGAAATGGAAGTGCCCGCGCCGCAAGGGGCGCACGCGATAGCCCAACTGAGCACGTTCACCGGGGCGTAGTTGAATGAATTGAGGCTGGTTCTCCACAGCCAAGCCATCGGGCACGTGATCGAACACCTGCACGGTCAGTGGTTGCGGGTAGTCGTGCTCCACGTACAGGCGTATTTCTTCCCAGCGCCCCAGCGCCAGGCTACCGGGCAATGCCCTGTACACGCGGGCCGAAGGGCGGCGACGTAAGCGTGCAGCATCCAGCATCGCCAGCAGCAACAGGGCCAGCAGCAGGCCCCAGGCTACCGAATGCAAGGTGGCGGGCACTTTGAACTGCAACGCTGCCGAGGCGCCCATCAAGATGTTCAAGCCGAGCAGAACGCCCAGCCAGGTCAGCAGCAGACGAGTCGGTTTCATGGCCGCGTCATTGCCTTGGTGCTGCAATCTGGTCGAGTAACTGCTGGAGCACCTGGTCGACTTCAAGGCCGTCGATGTCCAGTTCGGGTGCGATGCGTACCCGGTGACGCAGTACCGCCAGGGCGCAGCCCTTGATGTCATCGGGGGTGACGAATTCGCCACCGCGCAACAGCGCACGGGCACGGGCGCCGCGTACCAGGGCAATGGAGGCCCTGGGGCCGGCACCGATGGCCAGCCCCGGCCAACTGCGCGTGGCACGGGCCAGGCGCACGGCGTAGTCGAGCACCTGCTCATCCAACGGCAGGTCACTGGCAATTTGCTGCATCGTTACTACGTCCTCGGCTTGCAGCACCGTACGCAACGGCTGTACCTCCAGCATGTCGGCCTTGGACGAGCGCGTCACTTCGCGGACCATATCCAGCTCTTGTAGAGCATCTGGGTAGTCCATTCGTACCTTGAGCATGAACCGGTCCAGCTCGGCCTCGGGCAGTGGGTAGGTGCCTTCCTGCTCGATGGGGTTCTGGGTCGCCAGCACCATGAAGGGTTGGCCGATGGGTAATGCCTCACCCTCAAGGGTCACTTGACGTTCCTGCATGGCTTCGAGAAGCGCTGCCTGGGTTTTGGCCGGTGCCCGGTTGATCTCGTCGGCCAGCAGCAGGTGGGTGAATAACGGCCCCTTGCGCAGTTTGAACTGTTCGGTCTGCAAGTCGTACACGGCGTGGCCGGTGACATCGCTGGGCATCAGGTCCGGGGTGAACTGGATACGGGCGAAATCACCGCCAAAGCAGCGGGCCAGGGCGCGTACCAGCAAGGTCTTGCCCAAGCCAGGCACGCCTTCGAGCAGTACATGGCCGCCTGCGATCAGGGCGGTGAGCACGTCATCAATCACAAGGTCCTGGCCAATCACGGCCTTGCGCAATTCCACGCGCAGCGCCTGGGCCTGCTGGCTGGCATGCTGAAGGTTTTCGGCGGTCAGGGCGGTGGCCAGTGGAGAGTCGCTCATAAGGCATTCCTGAGGGTTTGCAGGCACGCCACCTGTCGGCTGAAGTCGGCGCTGGAAAGCCGCTTCAGCGCAACGGGCTCTAACGCCTGGCTGATGATATGAGGGGGTTGTCGCGTAAGGTGCTCCAGCACTTGGCGTTGCCCTGGCGCATCGAGGTGTTCAAACCCAGGATGGCGTCGCCGGGCTGCGCGCAGAATGTCGTGTTGCAAGGCTTTCAACAACGTGCCCTGGCCACTGCGGCGCAACAGGAAATCCGCGCTGGCCTTCAAGTGTTCCTGCAACTGGCGACGCGCCTTGGGCGCCGGTGCCTGGACCGGGCCGTGGCGCATGCCTGCCTGCCACAGCCCCAGGGCAACCAGCGCAATCAGGGTGACCAGGGCCTGGGGGAAATAACGTAACAACAGGGTAAACAGGTCGTCTGTGTCGCTGTTGAACAGCAAGGTGACGTCAGTGCCTTGGCTCAGGTACCACAGCAACCAGGCGTTATCATGTTTGCCGATATCCGCGGTTTTCCACAGGTCGCTGTCGGTGATCACCGTGACGCGGCCTTGCCCCAGGTCAAGTTGCATCAGGTGGCTGGACTTGGCGCTGTTGGCGGAAAACTGCGCCAGATGCTTGGGATCGGTGAGGTTGAAGTCGGTGTCAAAACTGAAATAGGCCGGTGCCGTTTCGTTGTCGACATACAGCTTGGTCAGGTCCGGCCTGGTTTTTTTACGCGGTGGCGCGGGTTCGTCGAAGGTGTCGCTCAAGGTTTGACGGACAGTGAGGCGATCAAGCAGCAGGTCACCGCTGGTGCCGGTTTCCTCATCCCATAATGCTTCGGCGACTAATAGCAGGTGGCCGCCGGCTTTTGCCCAGCCCAGCAGTTGTTCGACCTGGCGTGGGGTCATGTTGCTGCGCTCCCCCAGCAGCAACAGGCTATGGCCTTTGGCGGGCAGCTCGGCGAGTCGTTCAAGGCCATTGGCATGCGCCACCACCACGCCTTGCTGGCGCAGAAAGTGCTCAGCGGCCAGGTAAGGGTTGGCGCGTGCCTCTGGTGACGGGCCGCGATCTACCACTTCCTCGTAGGGAATTGCCTTGTGCCAGGCATAAAGGCCGCCCGCACCCAACAGGCATGCCGATAACAGCGCTATCCACAATAACGCGCGATTCATTGGCCCGCTCCGCCACTGAAGAGAGCACGCCAATCGCTGCACAGTTTTTGTTGGGCTGAAGGAGGCGGCAGGCGGTGACCATAGGCCAGGTTTTGCCAGTGGCGTGTCAGTTCGTCGCTGAACGCGAGTAACTGCGGTTGTTGCAAATGATGGACACGCTCCAGCACCTGCCCCTCGGTATCGGCGTTTGTCAGTGGCAGGTCGAACTCATGCAACAGCCGGCTGAGCAAACCACGATACAGCAGGCCAAGAGCTTCCCGGGGCTGGGTGGGCCATAGCTGTTCGACGGTACTGGCGATGTCTTGGGGCAATGTCTCGGTGCCCAGCTCCAGCCCGAACAGTTGGGCAGGAACGGGCGAGGGAGCGGCCGTGCGAGTGGGCCCAAGGCGGCTGACGAAGGTGCGCAACCATTCACGGTAACGCCAGCACACCAGGGCCAGGCCGCCAATCACAAGGCTCCAGAGCAGTATTTCCAAGGTTTTGGCGACGTATTTGAAGGTGTCGCTGTTGAAGTTGTCGAGCAGTGCCTGGAGCCAGCCAGGTAACCTGCCGTCGCCCTTGGCCTTGTTTTTAACCGGCGTTTTTTCTTCGCCAAACCGATAGCGTGTGACGGTTTCCGGGTTCTTGAAAGGTGGCTTTTCCAGCAATGCCTGGATGGATTGGCTGGCGGCCTGGGTGCTGAGGGGCTTATGGGCTGTGGCTTCATCTGCCATGGCGGGTGGGCTGACGTGTAGCAGCGCCAAGCCGACGACCAGCAACAACAGCGGTGCGACGTTGCTCAGGCGCTGGCGCAGGCGACGGAATACCAGTTCCAGGTCCCAGGCCTCCAACACCGTGCGGCGGTTGAGGTACAGGCTGAAGCCACAGGCGACATAGATAGGTTCCCAGAACACCAGGATCAGGGCGTAGAAGGCATTGCTCAGGTGCTCCAGCCAAAGCACGTCCGAGCCTGACGCCAATATCAGCCGTTGCCAGTCCCAGTCCAGTTCGATCTGTTGCGGGATGAAGAGATAGAACAGGGCCATGGCGCCAAACCACAGGCCGATTTCCAGGTGCACGCCGATCGTCGTCAGCCAGCGTGCAGCGCCAGCGTTGCGTTGCAGCAACACCCCAAGGCGTCGTTGACGGGCGTCTCCGTCCAGGCCTTCCAGTTGGCTGACGGGCAGGGTGAAGCTGCGGCTCATGCTCAGCCGCCGCCAGGTCAGGCTGGCGAACAGTTGCCCCTTGAGCAATTGCGGCCAATGGCGAACGGCCTGTTTGAGGCCGGGGGGCTCACCAAACAGGGCTTTGGAAAGAATATACAGCGGCAAGCGCTCGAAGGCCGGCTTGAGCCACCAGAACAGGAACATGGCCAAAGACGGGTAATTCCAGAGCAGCACTGTCAACAGGCTGAATACCGGCAGGCTCACCAGCGCCCAACTGCCCATCAGCAGGGCGCGGTGTTCCCTGGCCATCAGCACCCCCAGGTCCATGGCTTCCCAGGAAGTGCGCGGGCGAATCACTACGCTGGCGTCAGTCAGGCGCATGGCGACTCCGCCCGGCCAGGGTCAGGTAAGCGGCCACCAGCAGCCAGAGCGCGACGCCTACTGCGTATTTGATCCAGGGCTCAATGCGAGTGGTTGAGGACCAGTAGGCTTCGATAAAGGCTGCGATCAACAGAAACACCATGACACCGCAAAGCATCCGTACGCTTTTGCGCGCGGCCAGGCGCAGGGCCTCGCTGCGCGCCAAGCGCCCGGGGGCGACCAGTGACCAGCCCAGTTGCAAGCCCGCGGCACCGGCCAGTGTGATGGCGGTCAACTCGAATGCGCCGTGACCAATGACAAACGACCAGAAAGTCTGGCCATAGCCGATGTCGGTAAGGTGCCCGGAGACCGCACCTATGACCAGACCGTTGAAAATCAGGAAAAACACACTGCCCAGGCCAAACAACAGGCCTGCGGCAAAGGTCTGGAAGGCAATGCCGATGTTGTGCATCACGTAATAGCCAAACATCATCCAGTCTTCGCTGGAGGCACGTTCGGCAGCACGGCCCAGACGGCTGGCGTCGGGGTTGTACATACTCTGCATCTCGGCCACCTGCTGGGGGCTGATGATGCTGTAGACCAGGTCGGGGAACAGGTACACCAGCAGGGCAATCCCCACCAGGCTGCCAAAGAACAGCAGGCCGGCGATCAGCACGAAGCGCCACTGTTCGCGTACCAGGCGCGGGAAGTCGGCGAGAAGAAATGCCAGTATGTTTGCCGTCAGTTGGCTGCGATGGCGATACAGTTGTTGATGGCCGCGCAGTGCCAGTTGTTGCAACGGGTCGACCAGGTAACTGCTGTAGCCGCGTTGTTGAGCCAGGGCCAGGTGTTGGCACAGGCGTCGATATTGATGCGGGAAGTCGGCAACGTCGGTGGCCTTGGCTTTACCTTGCTCCAGTTGCGTCAACTGCTCGGCGAAAGTTTGCCATTGGTGTTGGTGGCGGCTTTCAAAAAGGCTCTGCTTCATGTCGGCCCCAACAAACCACGGGCTACACCGTTGAGTTGCTCCACGGCACGCGGTGCAGACACCTGCAGAGGCTCTGCGAGGATGGCGGCCAGTTCATGCACCCGTTCGGCCGAGAGCTCGGCCTGGCGCTCGGCGAAACCGAGGATGGCCCGCTGTTCGCTCAACGCCAGTGCGAAGGGCAGGCGCAGGGCGGGTGCTTGAGGGATGCTTGGGCGTGCCAGCGGCAGTTCGCGGTAGACCACCAGCGTACCTGCCGCCAGGTCGCCGAGCCGCTTGAAGTGCGGATGCTGCAGGCAGCTGATCGCGCCGAGGAAATAACCGAAGGGCAGCATGTCGACAAAACGCAGCAGGTTGCGGATCAGCGATGCCGACCAGCCGATGGGCGTGCCGTCATCCTGTACCACGCGCAGGCCCATGACCTGCTTGCCCGGCGAGCAGCCCTGGTTGAGCACTTCGAACAACACCATGTACCACCAGCTCACCAGGAACAGTAGCAGCGAACCCAGCCCGACCCCCACATTGCCGAGCAACGCCAGTGGCACCAGCAGGATACCCATGATGATCCCGCGCACGCCCAGGTCGAATGCAAACGCCAATGCCCGGGAGGGCAGGCCAGCAGGGCGCAGGGGCAGGTCGATGCCCTCCGGCGTTTCTATCTGATAGTGGGTATCCAAAGGCGTTGATGGCATTGCGATCCTTGGCAGTGCGAGGCGACTTAGAAACACGGATGCTAGCAGTGTCGAGGATGGAAGCAACCACCCGAGGTTTTTCTGGATATTTATACAGTAAGGTATCGCTGGCCCCAAACGCCTTGCAGCGCCTAGACTTTGTCGGTCTTCAGCACAGGAATAGCCCGTGACCTCGATTTTCTGGTACGACTATGAAACCACCGGCATCAACCCGCGCAACGATCGTCCGCTCCAGGTAGCCGGTATCCGCACCGACCTTGAGCTCAATGAGGTCGGTGCGCCGATCAATCTGTATTGCCAGCCCAGCGACGATATCCTGCCTCATCCGGCAGCGTGCGCGATCACGGGTATCACGCCGGGTATCCTCGCCGAGAAGGGCCTTGCCGAAGCCGATTTCATGACTCGGGTGCACGCCGAGCTGGCCGCGCCAGGTACCTGCGGCGCCGGCTACAACACCCTGCGATTTGACGATGAAATGACGCGTTACAGTCTGTACCGCAATTTTTTCGACCCGTATGCGCGCGAGTGGCAGGGCGGCAACAGCCGCTGGGACTTGATCGATGTCATGCGCACCGCCTACGCCCTGCGGCCGGAGGGCATCAACTGGCCCGAGCAGGAAGGGCGCGTGACCCTCAAGCTCGAACGCTTGACCGAGGCCAACGGCATCGACCATGGCCAGGCCCATGACGCGTTGTCGGATGTGCGTGCAACCATCGCCCTGGCGCGGTTGGTCCGAGACAAACAACCGAAGTTGTATGAGTGGTTGTTTCAACTGCGCAGCAAACAGCGGGTTATGGATGAGGTGCGGTTGCTGCAACCGATGGTGCATATCTCCGGGCGTTTCTCTGCCGAGCGCCATTACCTGGGCGTGGTCTTGCCCCTGGCCTGGCACCCGCGCAATCGCAATGCCTTGATCGTCTGTGACCTGGGGCTCGATCCACAAGGGCTGTTGGACCTGGATGCGGCGACCCTGCGCCAGCGCCTTTACACGCGCCGCGATGAGTTGGCCGAAGGTGAGCTGCCGGTTCCGCTCAAGTTGCTGCATATCAACCGCTGCCCGGTGGTCGCGCCGTTAAAGGTGCTGCGCCCGCAAGATCTGGAGCGCCTGCAACTGGATAAGGAGGCTTGCCTTGCGCGGGCGCTGCGGCTAACTGACGCACAGGAAGTTTGGCGGGACAAGTTAGCGGCCATTTATGCCGAGGAAGACTTTGCGCCGAACGCGGACCCGGAGCAGCAGCTCTACGATGGTTTTATTGGTGACCGTGACCGTCGTTTATGTGAGCAAGTTCGCATGGCGGAGCCTGCGCAGTTGGCCCGTCAGCAGTGGCCGTTCGATGATCATCGTTTGCCGGAATTATTATTTCGCTACCGGGCGCGTAACTTTCCTGAAACCTTGAACAATGAGGAGCAACAACGCTGGAAACTTTTCTGTCAGCAACGTTTGTCGGATGCGCAGTGGGGGGCGCCGAATACCCTGTTGGGATTTAAGCAGGCGCGTGAGGAGTTGGCGGTTAGTGCTACATCGTTTCAGTGTCAGGTACTGGCGCAATGGCAGGACTATGTAGATTCCTTAGCGGCGCGCCTGAATCTGTAGGCGCATAACTACAGAATATTCCGACAATAAAAAACGCCAGCAAGCTGGCGTTTTTCATGTGTGACGTATCGGGTGAACGTCCGACCGGGCTTAGCCCAGCAGGGTTGCCCAACCTTCAACTACGTCACCGCCCCACTTGGCTTTCCACTCTTTCAGAGTTTTGTGGTTGCCACCTTTGGTTTCAATCACTTCGCCGTTGTGCGGGTTTTTGTACTGCTTGACCTTGCGAGCACGCTTGGTGCCGGTAGTTTTCACAGCGCCACGTGGTGCTTTAACTTTCGACTCTGGATCCAGCAGCGCGATGATGTCACGCAGGGATTTGGAGTATTCACCCATCAGGGTGCGCAATTTGCCTTCGAATTCCAGCTCGGTTTTCAGCTTGTCGTCTTCGGACAGGTTCTTCAAACGGGCTTGCAGCTCTTTGATAGCTACTTCGGTGGCGCGGTATTCGTTGATCAGTGACATGTGGACTACCTTATGTAGAACGCTGATTGACAGGGTGAGTGGCCTAATAATAGTCAGGCAATTTCATCAAGTAAACATTTAAGACGTTATTCAGGCGAATGACATTGAATGTGTGTGAGAAAACCTGGCCGATGAGTTAATTAGAATGCGTTATGCGCAAAGATAATCGCGTTAATTTTTTGCTACTGGCCTGAGCATACCGTTGTACCGTCATATAGCGGTGGTAAAACCTTACACGATTAAGGGGTGTTGCCACGGCGAGGGCTCAAGATCAGGTGCAAGGGAATACTGCAGTTTTTTTGCGTAATCGCTAGAATAGCCGCCTTTGTGAAGTTCTGGAGTTTTCCCCTAATGCGCACTTTTCGGCTGGTGATTGCTTGCCCGGACCGGGTTGGCATCGTTGCCAAGGTCAGTAACTTTCTGGCTTCCCATAATGGCTGGATCACCGAGGCGAGCCATCACTCGGACGATCTCAGTGGTTGGTTTTTCATGCGTCACGAAATCCGTGCCGATACGCTGCCCTTTGGCCTGGAAGCCTTCCGCGAGGCGTTTGCGCCGATTGCCGAAGAGTTTTCGATGACCTGGCACATCACTGATACAGAGCAGAAGAAACGCGTGGTGCTGATGGCCAGCCGCGAATCCCACTGCTTGGCAGACCTGCTGCACCGCTGGCACAGCGACGAACTCGATTGCGAGATTGCTTGCGTGATCTCCAACCACGACGACCTGCGCAGCATGGTCGAATGGCATGGCATCCCTTATTACCATGTGCCGGTCAACCCACAGGACAAGGAGCCGGCATTTGCCGAGGTGTCGCGCCTGGTCAAGCAGCACGACGCGGATGTGGTGGTGCTGGCGCGCTACATGCAGATCCTGCCGCCGCAGCTGTGCCGCGAATACGCGGGCAAAGTGATCAACATCCACCACAGCTTCTTGCCGTCGTTTGTCGGTGCCAAGCCGTATCACCAGGCTTCCCTGCGTGGCGTGAAGTTGATTGGTGCAACCTGCCACTACGTGACCGAAGAGCTGGACGCCGGCCCGATCATCGAGCAGGACGTGGTGCGCGTCAGCCACAGCGACAGTATTGAAGACATGGTGCGCTTCGGCCGTGACGTCGAGAAAATGGTGTTGGCCCGTGGCTTGCGCTACCACCTGGAGGATCGCGTGTTGGTGCACGGCAACAAGACCGTGGTTTTCTGATTCAGCGGTTTTGATTGAAAGACGCAGGGGCCTGGAGGTAAAACTCTCCTGGCCCTTTTTTATTTCTGTTTCAGGAGATTCCCATGAGCGACCCGCTCGATAAAGCCACCTCACGGGCGCCTGCTACCTTGGGCGAGGGCTGTTTGAGTCGTTACGACCCCGACGCGCTGGATGCCGAGGATGGAACTGATTTTCCAGGCGCGGCGCGTTTATGGGAGCAGACACAGGCGCAGGACCAGCCGCCTGCCGCCCCTGAAAAAGACGCTTGAGCAGCGGTTTGCCGACCATCAATAGAAACACTGGCGCACCGGCCAGCAAATAGAAGTAATAGGTCACCGCTCGCCAGATCAGAATCGCCGCCGCCGCCGTGGATGTGCCCACCATGGGCGCCAGCAGTGCCGCTGACGTCAACTCCGCTGCGCCGGCCCCGCCTGGCGCGAGGCTGAACTGCCCGGCAGTCAGCGACAGCATCTGGATCAGAAAACTCCAGGCCCACTGCACCTCACCGCCCAACCCGCGCAGCGCCAGGTACAGCACGCTGTAACGCAGCAACCAATGCAGGCTGGTCAGCGCAAAGACCCCAAGCAAGGTGCTCCGGGGAAGTTTCAGCGTGGCGCTGAACGCCGCAAGAAAACGCAGCAACCGGCGTGCCCAGTGTCGGCGGGCGGTAGCGCCGACCTTCATGGCCTTGAGTGCCAAACCCGCCAGGCGAATCAGCCGTCGGTGAAAATGCACCACGGCCCAGCCACTGATCACCCCACCCACCATCGACACGGCGCTGAGCCCCAGCAACCACTCCATACGCGGGCTGATGCTATGAAACAGCGCATACAGCAGGATGCCCACCAGTGCGCAGAGAAAAAACACCAAGTCGCTCAGTTGGTCCATGGCGAACACCGCACTGCCGTGGGCGGGGCGCACGCCGTGACGTGCCAGCAGTGCCATCAGGGTCAACGGCCCGCCGCTGCCACCGGGTGTGGCGCACATGGCGAACTCGGTGGATATCACCACGCCTAGGCTTTTGAGCGGCCCTAACCGAGCGCGATGCTCGCCAAGCAACAGGCGGATGCGCAGGCTGTTGATCAGCCAACAGCCGATGATCATGGTGAACATCCCCAGCAACTGGGGCAGCGGAAACTGGCGCAGGCGTGTAATGCTATCGCCGCCGCCCAGCCACAGTGGGATCACCAGCGCCACCAAGAGCGCCAACATTAACCAGATCAGTCGGCCCATGGCTGCGTCGCCAGCCAGGCGGCCTTGGTTTGGGGGACGCGCCCCGCGTTGAGCAGGCGTTGCAGGGTGTGCAGCCAATAATCGCGGGAAAACCTGTGGCGCATGTCCACCGGGTGCAATCCCAGTCGGATCAGCGGGGCCTTCTGCCACCGCTGTTCCCGGCGGTCGCTGAGGACTTTGGATAATCCCCGGCGCCAGGCACTGCGCGCACTCCACACCAGGCCGGGGGCGTTGATAGGCGTGAAGTCCGGCAGGCGATAAAAATGTTGTGGGTCGCTGGTGTAGCTCAGCGGCAACTGGCGCAATGCCTGCCGGGTGCCGTCGCTCATCAACCAGGCGGGTGCAACAAAGCCATGCAGCGGCCAACCATTACGCTGGAATACCTCAATGCCGGCGGTCAGCCGCCGCAACGCCTCGGCTTCGGACAGCTGGTAAAACTCGCCTTCGTGAGTATAGATGCGTCGCATAAACCATTCTTTTGGCGTACGCGGCCGAGGTTGGTCGTCGCAATGGTAGTAACCATGCAAGGTGAGTTCATCGCCCTTGGCGACACGGCTATCGAGCAGGCGCCGAAAATCGCGGTGGGCGGCCAAGTCGTCATGGTGATGGAAGTCCGGCACCACCAGCCAAGTGATGGGCACGTTGCCCAGTGCGTCGACGGCCTCGACAAAGGGCCGGTAGTCGGCCCAGGTGTGCGGTGCCACGTCGTGCAGTACCAGCATCAGCGCGCGCTCAGCCATGGGCGAGCATCGGTTCATGGCTGCCCAGCACGGCGTAGTAATGCCCCAACAGGCTGTCGACTACCGTGTCCCACGCATAGTGCTGCTCGACATGGCGCCGAGCCTGGGCCCCCAGGCGTCGGCTGTCGGTACTGAACAGCTCGCGCACCGCATCGGCCATGGCCTTGGGGTTGTACGGCGCGCACAGCAGGCCACAACGCTCATCGACAATCTCGGTAAAGGCCCCGGCCGCCACGGCGACCACCGGAATACCGCAGGCCATGGCTTCCAGAATCACCAGGCCGAAGGTCTCCTGGTCGCCGCCATGCAGTAAGGCGTCGGCGCTGGCCATCAGCCGCGCAACATGCTGGGCGGGCCGGAATCCATCTATCACGGTGACATTGTCCGGCACGCTGGCCGGCATGCCGGAGCCCACCAGCAGCAAGTGGTAGCCATCCCCCAGGCGCTTCATGCAGTTGAGCAGCACCGGCAGGTTTTTCTCCTTGGAGCCGCGCCCGGCGAAGATCAGTAGCCGAGTGTCTTCGCCAATCCCCAGTTCGGCGCGCAGGCCGGGGTCACGTACCTCAGGGGTGAAGGTTTGCAGGTCTACGCCCAGGGGTTGCACGAAGACATTTCTGACGCCAAGCCCGGTGAGCTTGTCGGCCATGACCTGGCTGGGGGCGAGCACACGGTCAAAATTCCCATAGAGTTTGCGCACATAGGCTTCAACATTGGGGGTAAACCAAGGCCCCATGCGGTTGCTCACCAGCAGTGGCAGGTCGGAGTGGTAGAAGCCGATGACCGGCACATCCAACTGGCGCCGGGCATCCAGGGCTGCCCAGGCGGTCAGGTAAGGGTCGCCCACTTCGATCAGATCGGGCTGTAAATCGTGCAGGACATTTCGCCATGGCGCCAAGCGAACGGGGAAACGGTAGCCTTTGCCGAAGGGCAGGGCGGGCGCCGGTACTTTGAAGATGCCGTCCTGCTCGCTCAAATGTGCGCCGGGGATCAACAGGCTGTGGCGAATGCCCGGCTTGAGCGCCAGACGCCGGTGCTTGGCGTCAAGGTAAGTGCGTACGCCACCGCTGGCCGGGGCGTAGAACATGGTTATGTCAGCGATATGCACGATGAACATCCCTCCGATCCATTGCTCTCCCTAGATGGACCTGAGGTAAGGATAGATGTTCGATTGGGATTGGTGTGTTTGCCGGTCGGTTAAACGCAGGTCCCCTGTGGGAGCGGGCTTGCTCGCGAAAGCGGTGAGTCAGTCAGTACATCTTCAACTGATAGACTGCTTTCGCGAGCAAGCCCGCTCCCACATTGGATCGCCTTGCGTTCGTTTTAATGGTCGGTGTTGTTAATCAGATCCGGAAACTGCCCACCAATTGCTTCAAACGCGAGGCCTGTTGTTCCAGGTCCGAGCAGGCGCGCAGGGTCGATTGCAGGTTTTCCACCCCTTCCTGGTTGAGGGTGTTGATCTCGGTGATGTCCATATTGATCGACTCCACCACCGAGGTCTGTTCTTCAGTGGCAGTGGCGACCGATTGGTTCATGCCGTCGATCTCGCCAATGCGCTGGGTCACGCTGTTCAGGCGCTCGCCGGCCAGGTTGGCGATTTCCACGCTGTCCAGGCTGTGGCGTTGGCTTTCGCTCATGGTGCTCACCGAATCCCGAGCGCCCACCTGTAGCTCTTCGATCATCGTCTGCACCTGTTGCGCCGACTCCTGAGTGCGATGAGCCAGGTTGCGCACTTCATCGGCTACCACCGCAAAGCCACGCCCGGCTTCGCCGGCGCGCGCCGCTTCGATCGCCGCGTTGAGCGCGAGCAGGTTGGTTTGCTGGGAAATGCTGGTGATCACCTCAAGGATCTGGCCGATATTCACCGTTTTGCTGTTAAGTGCTTCGATATTGGTACTGGAGGTGCTGATCATGCTGGATAACAGCGTCATCGCCTTGATATTGCGTTCAACCACCTGCTGGCCGTCCTCGGCGAGGTGCCGTGCATCGCTGGCCTGGTTAGAAGCCTGTGCAGCATTGCGTGCGATCTCCTGGGCTGCCGCCCCCAGTTGGTTGATGGCCGCAGCAACGCTGTTCGTACGGTTGGCCTGTTCGTCTGAATTGACCATCGACGAATTCGAGGCGCTGACCACCCGCAGGGCCACCTCATTGACGTGCTCGGTGGCGGAAGACACTTCGCGGATCGAGGTATGAATGCGCTCCACGAAGCGGTTGAACGCATTGCCCAGGGTGCCGAACTCATCATTGTTCTGGATGGTCAGGCGGCGGGTCAGGTCGCCTTCACCGTCGGCAATGTCCTGCATGGCGCGGGTCATCAGGTGCAGAGGTTGCAGCAAGACGCGGATGAGCATGCCGAGCAGGGCGATAATGATCACCACCGCGATGATCGTGGCGATCACCGCCGAGGTGCGAAACTCACTGAGCATGGCGAAAGACTTGTCTTTATCCACCGAAACGCCCAGGTACCAGTTCACCGAGGGCAGGCCCTTGATCGGTGTGAACGTCACGATATTGGTCTTGCCGTTGGCTTGCACTTCGCTGAAGTCAGCGCTGATCTTTGGTGTGTCTTTTGGATAAACGTCCGCCAGGGTCTTCATCACCAGGGCTTTATCCGGGTGCACCAGCACTTTACCGTCAGCGCTGACCAGGAACGCATAACCCATGCCGCCAAAATCCAACGCGCCGATGTTATCCACCAGGGTCTGCAGGCTCAGGTCGCCACCGACTACGCCGATGCTTTGGCCGCCCTTGGCGCTGGGCGTGGCGACAGAAATGATCAGTTGCCCGGTCGCCGCGTCGATATAGGGTTCGGTCAGGGTCGAGCCGTTACTGGCCTGGGCGCCTTTGTACCAGGGGCGAACACGTGGGTCGAAGCCGTCGGGCATCTTGGTATCAGGGCGGATGGTGAATGTGCCCTGGCTGTCACCGACGTAGGTGGCCATGAATGACGAGGTCAGCGCTTTCTGCTCCAGCAGGCTGGCGACGACCGTTTTTTCAGGGTTGATGGCGATGTTCTGTGCGGCGTTTTCCACCAGGGCGATACGTCCGGTGAGCCAGGTCTGGATGTTGCCGGCGGTGACGTCGCCCATCTCATGCAGGTAGTTATTGAGGTCGTCGCGAATCGCGTTGCGCTGCAGGTAGTCGTTGTAAAGGGTAAACAACGCAAAGGCGGCGATGACGATAAGGGAGGCTGCAAGCAGGATCTTGTGGCTGAAGCGCAGATTTTTGTTCATGGCTTGAAGGGTCCGCTAAGGTCTTAATATCCGAGGCGCATCCTATGCGGGAGGCGCAAAATGGCAGCGTCAAAAAAGGTGTGGTATTTCTGGTGATAGCTCCGTTGGTCCGTATCGGAATTATCTGACCGTTTTTTAGTCTTTGTCGGGCTTACATCCGTCTATATCGACCTCGCGGCACTAAAGATTAACCATAGGTGACGAAATGCCTGACTCCACACAACTGCTTATCGGTGCCGGCCTTGACGGCCAGCCCATCGCCCAGTCCATGCGCCTGGCCAACCGTCATGGGTTGATCGCCGGCGCCACGGGCACCGGCAAGACCGTCACCTTGCAGCGCCTGGCGGAAGCCTTCAGTGATGCGGGCGTGGCGGTGTTCGCTGCCGACATCAAGGGCGACCTCTGCGGCCTGGGCGCCGCCGCCAACCCCCAGGGCAAAGTGGCCGAGCGTATTGCCGGTATGCCCTTCCTTAATTACACCGCCCAGGCGTACCCGGTCACCCTGTGGGATATCCACGGCCAATCCGGTCACCCACTGCGCACGACCATCAGTGAAATGGGCCCGCTCTTGCTCGGCAGCCTGTTGGAACTCACCGACAGCCAACAATCGGCGCTCTATGCGGCATTCAAAGTGGCCGACCGCGAAGGCCTGTTGCTGCTGGACCTCAAGGACCTCAAGGCACTGCTCAATCACCTGCGCTATCACCCGGAACTGCTGGGCGAAGACGCCGCCTTGATGACCACCGGTTCCAGCCAGGCCTTGTTGCGGCGCCTGGCAGTGCTGGAGCAGCAGGGCGCCGAAGCCTTGTTTGGCGAGCCGGCCCTGCAACTGGAAGATATTTTGCAGCCCGCCAGCGATGGGCGTGGGCGCATCCACCTGCTGGACGCCAGCCGCTTGGTGCATGAAGCGCCGAAGGTCTACGCGACCTTCCTGCTGTGGCTGCTGGCAGAGTTGTTCGAACAATTGCCGGAACGCGGCGATGCCGACAAACCGTTGCTGGCGTTGTTTTTCGACGAGGCGCACTTGTTGTTCGCCGATACGCCAAAAGCCTTGCAGGAGCGCCTGGAGCAGGTGGTGCGCCTGATCCGTTCCAAAGGCGTCGGCGTGTATTTTGTCACCCAATCGCCGGGCGACTTGCCGGACACGGTACTGGCGCAACTGGGCTTGCGCATCCAGCACGGTTTGCGTGCGTTCACCGCCAAAGAGCAGAAATCCCTACGGGCGGTGGCGGACGGTTTCCGGCCCAACCCGACATTCGATACCTTGTCGGTGCTCACAGAGTTGGGCACCGGTGAGGCATTGGTGGGAACCTTGCAGGAAAAGGGCACGCCAGAAGTCGTCCAGCGCGTACTGGTTGCTCCTCCGCAATCGCGGATCGGGCCGCTCAGCGAAGCCGAACGCAAAGCGTTGATCGCCAGTTCGCCGCTGTTGGGGCGCTATGACAAGCCGGTGGATCGTGAGTCTGCCTATGAAGTGCTGATGGCCCGCAAGGAACTTGGGCCTGCCGAGCAGGCCGCGCCGGCCGCCGAAGAGCCGAGCTTCACCGACAAGGCCGGTGCCTTCCTGGGGACCACGGCGGGCAAGGCGTTGAAATCAGCCATGCAGCAGGCCGCCAATCAGATGGGGCGTCAGTTGGTGCGGGGTCTGCTCGGTTCGTTATTGGGCGGCAGCAAACGCAAGTAGCGCTTCAGGCTTTGGGCCGGGCATGGGCGGCCAGCCGTTCCAGGGCGGCGCGCAAGCCAGGGTCGTTGATCCCTTCGGCGGTGGCCTGAAGGGTTTCGGCGGCTGTTTCCGACAGGTCCAGGGTATGCCCCACTGCGCCTTGCGGCACGGTGGGTGGCTGCACCTTGAACTGAATGCGCGTCAAACCGGCGAACTCTTCAAACACCATCAACTGGCGCTGCAAGCGTTTTTGCTGATAACGCAAGCGGGTGGCCCAATGACCATCGGTGACAATTAACAGCAGATTGCCTTCCCGCCAGGACGCCACATGACAGTGCTCACGTGCGGCCGGTTGCAGCTGGCTTTCAAGCAGGCGTTGCAAATGGCCCAGGCGCTTGGCATGGCCAAAGATGGCTTTCAACGGCTTGGCTTCGCGAAGCAACACGCCGGGAGCGCGGGCTGTGAGAGGGCGAAATGCCATGTTTAGACACCTTAGGTAACAGAGCGGCTATCTTAGCAGAAAGCGCCTGCACACCCCGAGGCTCTGCGTCGGCTGGGCTTTGCCCATGAAATCAATAAGTAACTTCTGCACTCCATGGGTTGAAGTTCGCGCAAAAGCCCTTATTTTAAACAAGCCCTCTCACAGCGCCGTGCCTGCCTCGGGGAACAACGCCACTTTCCTCACCCACGATTCCGGGTAGAATGCGCGTTCGCAATGCGGCCGTGAGGGCTGCTCGGGCCACTCACGGTGCGCCCTCCATCCCTATGTGTGGAAGAACCTGCCGATATGTTTGCGCCTTTGTTAAAGAAACTTTTTGGAAGCAAGAATGAGCGCGAAGTCAAACGCATGCTCAAGACGGTGCAGCTGGTCAATGCCTTCGAAGAGCAGATGGTTGCTCTGTCGGACGAGCAATTGCGCGCCAAGACCCAAGAGTTCAAGGCCCGCATAGCCAAAGGTGAAACCCTCGACAAGCTGCTGCCCGAAGCCTTCGCGGTCGCCCGTGAAGCCGGTAAGCGCGTCATGGGCATGCGCCACTTCGACGTCCAGTTGATCGGCGGCATGACCTTGCATGAAGGCATGATTGCCGAAATGCGCACCGGTGAAGGCAAGACCCTGGTGGCAACCCTGGGCGTCTACCTCAACGCACTGTCCGGCAAGGGCGTGCACGTTGTGACGGTGAACGACTACCTGGCTCGCCGGGACGCCAACTGGATGCGCCCGCTGTATGAATTCCTCGGCCTGACCGTCGGCGTGGTAACGCCGTTCCAGCCGCCGGAAGAGAAGCGCGCCGCGTACGCCTGCGATATCACCTACGGCACCAACAACGAATTCGGTTTCGACTACCTGCGCGACAACATGGCGTTCAGCATGGATGAAAAATTCCAGCGTGAACTCAACTTTGCCGTGATCGACGAAGTCGACTCCATCCTCATCGACGAAGCCCGTACCCCGCTGATCATCTCCGGCCAGGCCGAAGACAGCTCGCGCCTGTACACCGAGATCAACAAGTTGATCCCGCGCCTGGAGCAGCACATCGAGGAAGTGGAAGGCGTGGTGACCAAAGAAGGTCACTTCACCATCGACGAGAAGACCCGCCAGGTCGAACTCAACGAAGCCGGTCACCAGTTTGTCGAAGAGATGCTCACCCAGATCGGCGAGCTGGCCGAAGGTGAAAGCCTGTACTCGGCGCACAACCTGGGCCTGTTGACCCACGTGTATGCCGGCCTGCGCGCCCACAAGCTGTTCCATCGCAACGTCGAATACATCGTGCAGGAAGGCCAGGTGGTTCTGGTCGACGAGCACACCGGTCGTACCATGCCCGGTCGTCGCCTGTCCGAAGGCCTGCACCAGGCCATCGAAGCCAAGGAACACCTCAACATCCAGGCCGAAAGCCAGACGTTGGCGTCCACCACCTTCCAGAACTACTTCCGTCTGTACAACAAGCTGTCCGGCATGACCGGTACGGCCGACACCGAAGCGTTCGAATTCCACCAGATCTACAACCTGGCCGTGATGGTCATTCCGCCGAACAAGCCGTTGGCGCGTAAAGACTACAACGACCTGGTGTTCCTGACCGCCGAAGAGAAGTACGCGGCGATCATCAATGACATCAAGGACGGCATGGCCAAGGGCCGTCCGATCCTGGTGGGTACCGCCACCATCGAGACTTCCGAGCACGTGTCCAACCTGCTCAACAAGGAAGGCATCGAGCACAAGGTACTGAACGCCAAGTTCCACGAAAAAGAAGCCGAGATCATCGCCCAGGCCGGTCGCCCAGGCGCACTGACCATCGCCACCAACATGGCCGGTCGTGGTACCGACATCCTGTTGGGCGGCAACTGGGAAGTGGAAGTGGCCTCGCTCGACAACCCGACACCCGAGCAGATCGCCCAGATCAAGGCCGACTGGCAGAAGCGCCACCAGGCCGTACTGGAATCCGGTGGCTTGCAGGTGATCGCGTCCGAGCGTCACGAATCGCGTCGTATCGACAACCAGCTGCGTGGCCGTGCCGGTCGCCAGGGTGACGCCGGTTCCAGCCGCTTCTACCTGTCGCTGGAAGACAGCCTGATGCGTATCTTCGCGTCGGACCGGGTGAAGAACTTCATGAAAGCCCTGGGCATGCAGTCCGGTGAAGCGATCGAGCACCGCATGGTGACCAACGCCATCGAGAAGGCCCAGCGCAAAGTAGAAGGCCGTAACTTCGACATTCGTAAGCAACTGCTCGAGTTCGACGACGTCAACAACGAACAGCGTAAAGTGATCTATCACATGCGTAACACGTTGCTGGCCGCCGACAACATTGGCGAGACCATCGCTGATTTCCGTCAGGACGTGCTCAACGCCACTGTCAGCGCGCATATCCCGCCACAATCGCTGCCTGAGCAGTGGGATGTTGCCGGCCTGGAAGCGGCATTGAAGAGCGACTTCGGTGTGGACTTGCCGGTTCAGCAATGGCTGGACGAAGACGACCACCTGTACGAAGAAACCCTGCGCGAAAAACTGATGGCCGAGCTGCTGGCTGCGTACAACGAGAAAGAAGAGCAGGCGAGTGCCGAAGCACTGCGCACCTTCGAGAAACAGATCGTATTGCGCGTGCTGGATGACCTGTGGAAAGACCACCTGTCGACCATGGACCACCTGCGCCACGGTATCCACCTGCGTGGCTACGCCCAGAAGAACCCGAAGCAGGAGTACAAGCGCGAGTCGTTCACGCTGTTCTCCGAATTGCTGGATTCGATCAAGCGCGACTCGATCCGCGTGCTGTCCCACGTTCAGGTGCGTCGCGAAGACCCGATCGAGGAAGAAGCACGCCTGCGTCAGGAAGCCGAGGCCCTGGCGGCGCGCATGCAGTTCCAGCACGACGAAGCGCCGGGCCTGGATGAGCCTGAAGCCTTGGGTGAAGAGGTCGATGTGGCCCTGGCCCAGACCCCGGTTCGCAATGACCAGAAGCTGGGTCGCAACGAACTGTGCTACTGCGGTTCGGGCAAGAAATTCAAACACTGCCACGGCCAGATCGAATAAGATTTTCGCCTGACGCTGCAACACCCCGCGCCGCGACCGGCCTTTGCCGTCGCGGCGTTTTGCCATTAATTCCCACCGTCGATAGCGACGGCACAGACATCACCTATTTTTAAGGAGCGCATTCATGGCTGTTGGTCTTGGTCCTTTGCCCACGTTGCACCCGGTTGCCGGTTTTGAACTCGGTATCGCTTCGGCCGGCATCAAGCGCCCGGGGCGCAAGGATGTAGTGGTGATGCGTTGTGCTGAAGGCTCGACCGTGGCGGGTGTGTTCACCCTCAACGCCTTCTGCGCCGCACCGGTGATTCTGGCCAAGCAGCGCGTGGCCGGTTCGATCCGTTACCTGCTGACCAACACCGGCAATGCCAACGCCGGCACCGGCGAGCCAGGCCTCGTCGCGGCGGCGCGCACCTGCGCCAAGCTGGCCCAGTTGACCGGCGTCGATGCCAGCCAGGTGCTGCCGTACTCCACCGGTGTGATCGGTGAGCCGCTGCCGGTGGAAAAAATCGAAGGCGCCCTGCAAGCCGCGCTTGATGACTTGTCTGTGGATAACTGGGCGGCTGCGGCCACCGGCATCATGACCACCGACACCTTGCCCAAGGGCGCGAGCCGACAGTTTGTGCATGACGGCGTGACCATCACCGTCACTGGTATCAGCAAAGGCGCAGGCATGATCCGCCCGAACATGGCCACCATGCTCGGCTATATCGCCACCGACGCCAAAGTCTCCCGCGATGTGCTGCAACGCCTGATGCTGGACGGCGCCAACAAGTCGTTCAACCGCATCACCATCGACGGTGATACGTCCACCAACGACTGCTGCATGCTGATCGCCACCGGCCAGGCCAACCTGCCGGAAATCACTTCTACCGAAGGCCCATTGTTTGCGGCGTTGAAGCAGGCGGTGTTCGAAGTGTGCATGGACGTGGCCCAGGCCATCGTGCGTGACGGCGAGGGCGCGACCAAGTTTGTCACGGTTGAAGTCAACGGCGGCGGCAGCCATCAGGAATGCCTGGATGTGGGCTACACCGTGGCGCACTCGCCGCTGATCAAGACTGCGTTGTTTGCATCGGACCCGAACTGGGGCCGCATCCTGGCTGCCGTTGGCCGTGCCGGCGTGCCGGACCTGGACGTGAGCAAGATTGACGTATTCCTGGGCGACGTATGCATCGCCAGCCGTGGCGCCCGTGCCGAAACTTACACCGAAGCCCAGGGTTCGGCGGTAATGCAGCAGGAAGAAATCACCATCCGCATCGAACTGGGCCGCGGCGAGTGCAGCGAAACCATCTGGACCACCGACCTGTCCCACGAATACGTGAAGATCAACGCGGAATACCGTACCTGAAAATGACCCTCCCCCTGTAGGAGCGAGCTTGTTCGCGAAAAACTCAAGGCCACCGCGTTTATCCAGGATGCACGCGTTATCGTTGACGTTCTTCGCGAGCAAGCTCGCTCCTACAAAGGGCTATAACGAGAGGAAGCAGTGGCGTGAAACGAGTGCATGTAGCAGCAGCGGTGATCCGCGGTGTCGATGGCAGGATCCTGCTGGCGCGCCGTGCCGATACTCAGCATCAAGGCGGCCTCTGGGAGTTTCCCGGCGGCAAGGTGGAGGCCGATGAGTCGGTTGCCACGGCCTTGTCCCGTGAATTGCAGGAAGAGCTGGGCATCCAGGTCACCACGACGCGGCCGCTGATCAAGGTGCAACATGACTATCCGGACAAACAGGTATTGCTGGATGTCTGGGAAGTCTCGGCTTTTACCGGCGAGCCCCATGGCGCTGAAGGGCAGCCGTTGGCGTGGGTGGCACCGCGGGACCTGGTCAACTATGAATTCCCGGCGGCGAATGCGCCGATTGTCGCTGCGGCACGCTTGCCTGCCGAGTACCTGATCACCCCTGGCGAGCTGGAAACCCCGACGCTGTTGCGCGGTATCCAGAAGGCTATTGCCGGTGGCATCAAGCTGGTTCAATTGCGTGCCCCTAACGGTTACGACCCCAAATACCGTGACCTAGCGGTGGATGCGGTGGGCCTGTGTGCTGGCAAGGCGCAACTGATGCTCAAGGGGCCGTTTGAGTGGCTGGGTGATTTTCCCGCTGCCGGCTGGCATATGACCTCGGCGCAGTTGCGCAAATACGCCAGTAAGGGTCGACCGCTGCCCAAAGACCGCTGGCTGGCGGCTTCGTGCCACAACGCTGAAGAGCTGGCGCTGGCAGAAATGATGGACGTGGATTTTGTCACCCTGTCGCCGGTGCAACCGACCCAGACTCATCCGGATGCCCAGCCGTTGGGTTGGGAGCAGGCGCAGCAGTTGATCGCCGGGTTCAGCAAGCCGGTATTTCTGTTGGGCGGGGTTGGGCCGGCGCAGCGGGAGCAGGCGTGGGAGGCTGGTGCGCAAGGTGTGGCAGGTATTCGGGCGTTCTGGCCGCAGGTGTGATGAGCGTTCCCACGCTCTGCTGATCGTGCTGATCGTTCCCACGCTCTGCGTGGGAATGCCTCTTGTGACGCTCTGCGTCACGCTTTGGGACGCGGAGCGTCCGTTGATGCATTCCCACGCAAAGCGTGGGAACGATCTGCTCAGTGTGGCTTGGCCGCCGCCTGCCACAACACTTCCGCAACACCTTGGCGTTTGGCAATCACCCTGGCCGCCACAAACAGCAAATCCGACAACCGATTGATGTACGCCAACCCCACACCCTCCAACGGTTCCACCGCATTCAGGTGCTGACAACGGCGTTCGGCGCTGCGCGCCAGGCTGCGGCACACATGGGCTTGAGCGATCAACGCTGAACCGCCAGGCAGGATGAAATTCTCCAGCGGCCCGAGTTCCTCGTTCCAGCGATCAATCGCAGCCTCCAGCCGATCCACTTCCGCCGCATTCAACGCCTTGTACACCGGCATGGCCAGCTCACCGCCCAAGTCAAACAGACGGTGCTGGCAAGGGGTGAGCACTTCAATCACATCCTTCAACGCCGGATGCTTGCCGCTTTGTTCTTCAAGGTTGGCCAGCAGCAGGCCCAACTGGCTGTTCAGCGTATCCACCTCGCCAATCGCTTCCACGCGTGGATGGTCCTTGGGCACGCGGCGGCCGTCGCCGAGGCCGGTTTCGCCTTTGTCGCCGGTACGGGTGTAGATCTTCGACAGGCGAAAGCCCATGGTCAGTGCTCCAGTTGGGTAAATTCAGTGGGGGGCAATTGGCTGCCGGCCAGAGGCAGGCGCAAGGTAAAGCAGGTGCCCTGGCCCAGGGTGGAATGCACTTCCATCTGGCCCTTGTGGTTGTTGGTGATGATGAAATACGACACCGACAGCCCTAGCCCGGTGCCCTGGCCGATTTCCTTGGTAGTAAAGAAGGGTTCGAACGTACGTTTGCGCACGTTTTCGCTCATGCCGATGCCGTTGTCTTCCACCTGGATTTCGGCCCACGGCGGGTTGAGGCGGGTGCGCAGAATAATGC
>NZ_WKCD01000469.1:0-2230 GCF_021606625.1 Pseudomonas sp. PA-4-8C | reverse complement strand
ATTGTCTGGAGTGCATGGCTGAGTGCGGTGATCCAGACGCCAAGCTGGCTATGAAAAAAGTTCTTCAAGATGGTAGTGGCGCAAAAATCTCGGCAGCGATAAACCTGAGCACCCGATCTAGGCTCTCAATGCATTCTTATCCTCGCTTCGGTATGCGGCTATAGCGGCTGACTTGAAGGGGAAGGGGCCACGGATTTTGCGGGTGGGGTACGGATGTACTCCTATCGGGGTTTGGCACTCTGCCGCGATAATTCCAGGGCGTCTTCGCCTCCTTGGGTCATTTCCCAAAGAGCAGGGCTGCGCTGCACACGATTCAGCAGTCCGAGCTGGGTGAGCAGGTCAAACCAGTGCCGGCCAATGCCCGCTTCCTGACCGTCGTCCGCGCGCTCTCGGAAGCTATCCAGCTTGCTTTCACCTTTTCTGCGAATGGATGCTTCGCCGTCGCCGCGCTCAATCGAGCCTGCTGATCCTCACGTTTTTTCATCGCAAGCGGATTCTAAAGCTCTCAGATTTGGGGGAAGCTAAGAATGCAGATATACTCAAGTTGTATGGTTAACTGAGGAAAAGTGTTTAGCTATCTTTTGTAGATAAATAAGGAATGGCGATATATGTTGGAGTTTCTACATAGAAATCCTTGGGCTCGATCAGCGATCCCATTGGTATTGGCTGCCATTGTGGGGGTGGCTTCAAGCTCCCTAATCGTTGAGGTGGCTAAAGGTAACGAAATATACTGGGAAGAAATTTTCAAGAAAAAATCTTTATATATTCTAATCTTGGCTATAATTATATCTGTCGTATATCAGGTTTATATATTCAAGGAAGATAGTAGTTTCTTGAAGTTGACATCGAAGCAATTTGGTGAAGTTCTAAGGGCGCAATTGGTTTCGGAGTCTGCAAAGCATTGTAAAAAGCTCATAAAAGAAGAGCGGCTTGATGAGTTGATAGTGGCGACTAGCAAGCTCACAAAACTGTTTGAGGAAGATAAGCAATGAACGTTTATTCTACGTCTGAATTTTATGATGATGTTCAGAGTTTAGGGTCTGACGAGCGAAGCAAAGTTATGCGTTTGTTCGACAGGGCGAGCTCGCTAACTATGCGCCAATTGCTTGATGGTGGAGACTTGAAGCCTCTCAATATCTCAGGTGAAAACTTACATGTACTCAGTGCAGGAGGGGTTAAAATTTATTGCGTCCTCGGGCGTGAGGATCAACGGGGTGGTGATGCTGATCTAGTTTTGATTCGTCTGGAAAGTGCTAAGTCTCCATTTGGATCAGGCGCGGGTCGTGATATTGCTGCTGGGCGTAGAGTGCGCTAAATGAGAAACAAACCTCTCATTGGCTGAGTTGCCTGTAATGTGCTTCTGCTTTTACGAGGTAAGGCTATTTGCATTTCAGTTATTGGAATTGATCAGTATGGTTAATGTGTTAGTTAATGCCCAGTCGGCTCCCTTTGCAGTCATGGCGTGGTCGCTGGAAAAGACAGCCTAGATATCGGGTGTGAGTAGACGACCGGTCGTCAATCTCGGAATTGGTTCGACCGGTTTTCTTCTGTAGGCATGGGGAGTCCTTGCCTGGCCATGCCCGGGCGGTGGAGTGGGGTTCTACGGTGATGAATAACGATCAGGACTTACCCACAGGCTTGTGCGTTGAGCAGCTGGCGGGTTATGGCCCACCATGCGCTCATCAAACGCCTGGAGCGCTGCCGTATGAAACGACTAACAGAGTGGATAAACCTAGTCGCTGCCCTCCTTCACCTTATCGTCGTGATCATCCGCACCGGCTGGCTTTGAGCTACGATGGCCCCTTCCTCTAAATGGGCTGGACCATGACAAAGCACGATATTTACGATGAGATCGAAGGCTTTCAGGTTTGGAACTACATGGATTGCGACAATGACGATGAGGGCTGGGAGACCTGGCGAATCAACGTCGAGGTGAAGCGCGGTAGTGAAGTTGTGGTGCCGGTTGTTGCGTGTGACCGAACCTATGTTGACCGTGGCCTGGCGCAGGTTGCAGGGCGCGAGGTAGGGGCTCGGTTGATTGCTGGTGCCGGCCTATAGGTTTTCTGCGGGTATGGTGAGTTCCGGTCTGGCTGCCCCCTGGCGATTGAGGTGGGAAGATCAAGCGATTGCGGTTAGCGCGAGGACATCCTCGCCACCACGCGCGATGCCGGCGTGCAGTTCCACCTTGCTGCCAGCAAGCATCCCGGCGATCTGGGCATTTATATCAAGC
>NZ_WKCD01000468.1:0-2231 GCF_021606625.1 Pseudomonas sp. PA-4-8C | reverse complement strand
ATCCAATCCCCAGCGCTGCTTTATCGCTGCGGACAAGATTGTTGAAATTTCTTTTTCGGGGGTTATAAAATCGCCAGAATGCTTACTAATATAAGACTCTATATTAGCGTTTTTCTTCAATGTCGAACTTCCGTTGTTCGTCCCCCTGGAGACGCCGGCAGACTCCCCCCCTTTTGATGCACCGTATTTTCTCTGGTAGTCAACCAAACTTGGCGGCTTACAGGCTGAAGGATGTTTGAGACGTGGTGAACCGGAGGGTGGAGAGACCACCACCGGGGAACTTTCTACAGGCTTATCAGTTGACACCTGCGGATTTACAAACGTGTTTACCAGCTGAACAGGAAACCGTATAGGCATGTAATTTCTCCATTAATTAAATTGCTCCATGCACTGCCCAGCATAATCATGTCGTCCAGAATTGCACGCTTGGAAACACTCAAAAACATGTAAATTCTTTTCCTGTGCAACATCCATAAATACCTGACCCTTAAATAAAAAAAGGCCGCACCCTGCCAAGGAAAGCGGCCCAAAAACTGTCGAGATTTTTTGAAACTACCGTGCGGTGATCACCGACAACTTGGTAATCCCCGCGCGCTCGATCGACGCCATGGCGCGCGCCACTTCGCCATAATTCACACCGTCATCGGCCTGCAGTTGCACCCGTACATCGGGGTCCTTGGCCTTGGCCGCCTGCAGGTTGAACTCCAGCAGGTCCGGCTGGATGGCGTCCTTGTTGATAAACACTTTGCCTGTGCCGTCGATGCTCACCACCAGCGGGTCTTTCTGCTCGACCGGCGCTACGGCCTGGGTCTTGGGCAGGTTGATCGGGATGGAGTTGGTCAACAGCGGCGCGGTGACGATAAACACCACCAGCAGCACCAGCATCACGTCCACCAGCGGCGTGACGTTGATCTCGCTCAGCACCTCATCACTGTCTTGCGTGGAGAAGGCCATGTCAGGACGCCTCCTTCACTTTTTGCGGGCTGGCGACGCTGGCTTTGGTCAGTGTCGGATGCAACAGCACGCGGAATGAGTTCTTCTGCGCCAGGCTGTAGAAGTCGTGGGCAAAGTCATCCAGGTCTGCCGCCGTCAGCTTCAGGCGGCGCAGGAAATAGTTGTAGACCAACACCGCAGGCACCGCGACGGCGATCCCCACGCCGGTCGCAACCAGCGCCGCACCAATCGGCCCAGCCACGGTTTCCAGGCTGGCGGACCCGGCGGCGCTGATCCCCTTCAGCGCTTCCATGATGCCCCACACGGTGCCAAACAGGCCGATAAACGGCGAGGTGCTGCCGATACTGGCAACTACGGCCAGGCCGGTCTCCAGGGAGCGGCGCTCGCGCACGATTTGCTGGCGCAGGGCGCGTTCGAGGCGGTCCTGGTGATTGATCGCCTGGCTCAAATCCGCAGCGTGGGTGGTATCGCCCACCTGGATCGCGGCATAGCCAGCTTGGGCTACACGGGCGGCGGCGCCAGGCTGGGTGTCGGCGAGTTCGGCGGCCGAGTCGAGGCTCGATGCCGCCCAGAACTGTTTGTGAAACTTGCGATCCTGAGCCTTGAGGCGCCCGAACTGCACGCCCTTGAGCAAGGCCAGGCCCCAGGTAGCAACCGAAAAGGCCACCAACAGCCAGATCACCGCGCTTTCGATGGATTCAAGTGGAGATGCCAATGCCATGATGTTTTCCCTCTGCGCCGCTGAATAGTTAATGGATCTTGAAATCGATGGGTACGCTGACCCAGCCGTTCTGGGCCACATCGCCCTGCTTGGCGGGCACGAAACTCCAGCGCTTCACCGCTGCCAATGCCGCGTCATCCAACTGCTGGCGACCGCTGCTTTTTTGCACCTGGATCTCACCCGGTTTACCGCTGGCCAGCACCTGCACGCGCAGCAACACCGTGCCTTCCCAACCGCGGCGCTGAGCCAGTGACGGGTATTCCGGCGCCGGGTTTTTCAGGTACGCGGCGTTGGCCGAAGCAGGCGTCACCGGCTCTGGCGCCGCAGGTGCGGGCGGTGCAGGTGGCGCTGGCGTCGGTGGTGCAGGTGGCTGCTCGACGGCCTTGGGGGCCGGCTTGGGCTCAGGTTTAGGCACGGGCTTGGGCTTGGGCTTGGGCTTGGGCTTGGGTTTCACAATGGGTTTGGGCGGCGCCGGCTTGGCCGCCAACTCATCCACCACCGGCGGCGGTGGCTCGACCACAGGCGGAGGCGGTGGTGGCGGTACAGGCGGTGGCGG
>NZ_WKCD01000467.1:0-2232 GCF_021606625.1 Pseudomonas sp. PA-4-8C | reverse complement strand
GGTTTGATGGCGCAGACCTGAACATCCCACTCACATGGCAACCCCTGGCGCCCCTGCGGCTGAACCTGAACGCCGGCTGGAGCCACGCCTACAACGAGGGTGATCAACAGCATCGCCTGACGTGGGGCACGGGGTTCGAATATCAGTTGGCAGACGCGCTCACATTGATTGGCGAGCGCTATGGCCAGGAAGGCGGCGAACAGGCCTGGCAGGCTGGGCCGCGTTTGCACATCGGCGAATTTGTCGACGTGGACGTGCTGGTCGGGCGCAGCCTGATTGGCGATCGCGCCCAGTGGCTGACCACTGGGGCGACGCTGAGGTTCTAGGCTTTGGCCTGCTGCTCCAGATGCACCTGCAATTGCGGATCGATTTGCAACTGACCGGCCAGGTCGTCGAGGTAATTACGCTCGGCGTCCTGTTGGTCATCGACCAGCATCACGCTCGCCAGATAAATCTCCGCTGCGATTGCCGGGTCATTGGCATACTCGGCAAAATCGGCGGCATCCAGAGGCTTGGCAACTTCGGCGTCGAGCCACTGCTGCAATTGTGGGTCGTCGGTATGACGGCCGATCTCGGCGGAAATCATCTGCTGCTCTTGTGCATCGATTTCGCCATCGGCCTTGGCCGCCGCGATCATCGCCCGCAGTAAGCCGTGGCTATGGGCTTCGGCTTCAGGCCCTTCAAGCTGATCAACGGTCTGGATAGCTTGCTGCGGTGCCGAAGCCTGTTGGCGTTGCCAGGCTTGGTACGCCTGGAAGGCCGCCATCCCCAGGGACGCCAGCGCCGCGTAGTTCATCCCACCGCCGCTACGCGTCTGGGAGGTGCCACCTGCCGGAGCGCCGCCCAACAAGCCACCCAGGCCACCCAGGCCACCGAGTAAACCACCCAAACCGCCGCCAGCCGAAGATGCATTGCCGGTGCCGGCGCCCTTCAACAGCCCACCTAGCAACCCGCCCAGGCCGCCGCCCGAAGTGCCGCCGCCTTGCTGCCCTGCACGCAACAGTTGTTCCAGTAGATCGCTGGTATTCATGGTGTCGCCCTCCGGGGCGCAATAGTGGCGTTGATCAAACATAGTCCTCCCGCGATGGAACACCATGACCGTCGGGCGGGCAAGCTTTATGATGACGCCATCACGCCGACAAGGGAGAACAGCGGTGAACCGCATCGAGCATATTGCGTTGATGGCCACTTACAACCAATGGATGAACCGCAAGGTCTACGACGCCGCCAGCACCCTGACGCACGCACAATTGACCCAGGACCGCCAGGCGTTTTTCGGCTCGATCCTCGGCACCTTGAACCACCTGATGCTGGGTGACACCGTCTGGCTCAAGCGCTTTGCCGAACACCCGGCCAACTTTGCGGCCTTGGCGCCGCTGAACGGGGTGGCCACGCCCAGCGACCTCGAGCAAGTAGCCTACCCCAGCCTTTCCGAACTAGCGGCCCATCGCGCCTGGCTGGATCAACTCATCATCGATTGGGCCCACAGCCTGCAAGAGCCCCACCTCGACCAACGCCTGCGCTATCACAACATGCGCGGCGTGGCCGCCGAGAAACCCTTCTTCGGTTTGCTGGTGCACTTTTTCAACCACCAGACTCACCACCGCGGCCAGGTGACGACACTGCTGAGCCAGGCGGGTGTGGACGTAGGGGTCACCGACTTGCTGGCGCTGATTGACTGAAGGCCGACACGGTCAATGTGGGAGCTGGCTTGCCTGCGATGGCGGTGTAACAGATTCAAACCTGTGACTGACACATCGCTATCGCAGGCAAGCCAGCTCCCACAGTTGCCCTATATTGCCCACACTATCAGTGCCGTCACTTCACCTTGCTGCTCAAATTCTCCACACTGCGCTTCAAATCATCCAGGCTACGCTTGAGCCCGTCGATCTCGCTTTTCTGCCGCTCTATCGTGCTCTTCTGCTCATCCACCGTACGCTTGAGACTCGACAGCTGGCTGTCACTGCTACTGGTACTCGAACCGTCCTTGCGCTTGAACTCATCAAACGCACGCTCCTGCCCTTCCACCTTACTTTTCAAGCTTTGCAGTTCGCTTTGACTCTGTTTTTGCCCAGCCTGCAGCGCCTCGACATCCCCCACGGAAACACCCGACGGCTTCAACACATAGGCACCGCCCACGTCCATCGAGCCGGCCGTTAACTTATCTGAAGACGACGCACTAAACTCACCCCACTGCACCGCACTCCCCGCCTGCGCCGAGCTGAACACGGC
>NZ_WKCD01000466.1:0-2242 GCF_021606625.1 Pseudomonas sp. PA-4-8C | reverse complement strand
GGATCGAAGGCAAACTCTTCCCAGATACCCAGGTTGTAGATCAGGGTATCCAGCCCGCTCTCGACCACCGAAGCTTCAATGGTCTGAGCAGCTTTGGCGGGTTCGGCCAGGTTGGCTTCGATCCAGTGCACCTGCACATCAGCCTTGTGGTTGAGCTGGTCAGGACGGCTGCGGGATACACCGATCAGCGTATCCCCGGCTTCGCCCAACCCTTCGATCAGGGCTTTGCCCAGGCCTTTGCTGGCGCCAACTACCATGGTTTTCATTACGCGTCTCCTTGACTGGAGGGCGTAGTTATAAGGCAGTTGGGTGGGGCTTTCCAGCGTGTACTTACGCTTGCACCGCTTCCGGGCAAGTCCGCAAACCTGCACGCCGCGCACGCCAGCCCAAACCCAGCACCATCAGCAAACCCAGCCCAGCCATGATCGCGCCTGCCAGTGAAATGGCCGGATAGCCCAACCCGGCATTGATCACCGCACCCCCCAACGCCGCACCAATCGCATTCCCAAAATTGAACGCACCGATGTTCATCGCCGAAGCCAGGTTAGGCGCGTCCTTTGCTGCCTCCATCACCCGCATCTGCAACGGCGGCACCAGGGCAAAGCTGGCAGCGCCCCACAGCAGGATCGACAGCGCCGCAGGCAGCGGCCACGGCATAAGGACCGAGAAGGCCAACAGCACGGCAATCAACACCACCAGCGAGATGATCAGGGTGCGGTCCACCGAGCGGTCCGCAGACTTGCCACCCCACACATTGCCCAGGGTTAGCCCGACTCCGAACAGCACCAGCATCCCGGTGACGAAGTTGGTCGAAGCGTGGGTGACGTCGCGCAGAATCGGCGCGATGTAGGTGAATACCGTAAACATCGCACTCGAGCCCACCACGGTCAGCGCCAACGCGGCCAGCACCGGCCCGCGACCCAGCACACGGATTTCCGCCATCAGCCCGCCACCCTTGGGCGCGGGAGTATTGGGCAATGCCCACCACAGCGCCGCCATGACCACCGCGCCGAGCCCACTGATGCCCCAGAACGCGGTACGCCAACCGAAGTTCTCGCCAAACCAGGTCGCCAGGGGCACGCCGCCAATGGTTGCGAGGGTCAGCCCCATGAACATCGCCGCCACAGCGCCCGCGCGCTTCTCGGGCGCCACCAGGCTTGCGGCCACAATCGAGCCAATCCCAAAGAACGCGCCGTGATTAAGCGACGTCACCAGCCTGGCGATCATCAGCGTCTGGTAGTTGCTGGCCAACGCTGACAGCAAATTACCCAGGGTAAAAATCGCCATCAGCCCGATCAGCAAATAACGGCGGGGCACCCTGGCCGTTGCCAGGGTCATGATCGGCGCGCCAATCAATACGCCCATGGCGTAGGCGCTCACCAACAGGCCCGCAGCGGGAATGGAGACATCAAGATCAGCGGCGATACCGGGCAACATGCCCATAGGTGCAAACTCTGTGACCCCGATGCCAAAGGCACCGACGGACAATGCTACAAGGGGGGGATTGATACGCATGGGTGACTCCTCATCTGTGAGCCAAATGCTACAATCCTGCCTTTTGCAGCAGTAGCCCTTGCTTGGGAACTACAGCTTTGCGCAGGAGGCACAAATGGACAGCGGCGGGCGGTCGGGAGAGATGGAAGTGTTCACCATGGTCGCCGAGCACGGCAGCCTGTCGGGTGCGGCCAGGGCTTTGGGGCTGACCCCCTCGGCCATCAGCCGCATCATCACCCGCACCGAACAGCGCATCGGCACCCGCCTGCTGCTGCGCACCACCCGCGCCATCACCTTCACCGCCGAAGGCGAAGCCTACCTGCGCGGCGCGCGGCGCATCCTCGCCGACATGGCCGAAGTCGAAGACGCCATCACCGACCAGGGCGCCCCACGCGGGCGCCTGCGCGTCAGCGCCGCACTGGCCCACGGCCGCATGACCATCGTCCCCCTGATCGCCGCCTTCAGCGCTCGCTATCCCGCCATCGTCGTCGACCTGATGCTCGGCGACGAAGTCGTGGATATTCTCGGTGGCCAGGCCGACGTCGCCATCCGCTTCGGCCCCCTCGCCGACAGCCCCCTGACCGCTCGTCTTATCGGCTCTACCGGGCAGGTTATCGTCGCCTCGCCGGAGTACCTGGCACGGCATGGCACCCCCGTGACGCCGCAGGATTTACTGCAACACAACTGCCTGCGCTTCAACTTCCGCAGAGCGGCGCCGGATTGGCCGTTTCGGGTGGAGGGGCGGGAG
>NZ_WKCD01000465.1:0-2261 GCF_021606625.1 Pseudomonas sp. PA-4-8C | reverse complement strand
GGCTGTACATCCTGGCGTTGAGCCAGGCCGAGGGTCGCACCGCCCATGGTCCAGCTTTGTGGGCCACTGGTGGCTTGGGTGGCCTGGGTATCCTCACCCGCCCGGCTACTGAGGCGGAACAGGCCGTGGGTGCCGGTGGGTAAAGTGAACCCGCGTAGCGTCAAGGGGTTGACTTGTTGTTGGGCCAAGTCCGGTGGCAGCTGCGCATTCAAGTCGATTGCAACAACAGCATTATTGACTGGACGAGTGGCATCAAACCCACGTCCGGAACCTGTCGATATCGGCTGGCCCTCTTGGATGACACTGTTGACCAGATTCTTGCTGGCATTGATTTGAACCGCACCGCCAGCCTGAACGATGGCTTGGGCAGTGCCTGCACTGCCGGGCTTGGAGATCATCCGCTGATCGTAGAAATTGACTCCACTCAGAGTGGCCGGTAATGCCGACCTGGTGCCCGCGTTGTAGGCTGGCGCAGGAAACAGGGCTTGGAAATTGACATTGAAGGTCGTGTACGTTTTCCAACCAAACGTCAGGTTGGTTTGTCGCTGAGCCGTCCCCCCCATTCTTGTGTAGGGCGTCACCATCGACTCGTTCCAGTTTTGATCCCAGAAATGCAGGGTTCCCGCGCGTCTCGAACCGGAGCCTTGAAGCGTATAGGACGGATCATTCGCAGCGTTGTAATCCATGATCGAACGCCAGAAACGGGAGATATTCTTGTCTTCCTTGAGGTTAGGAAGGTCGAAAGACTTGAGAACCGAATACTTTCCTAATGTGGCGCCAACGTTACTGAAGTTTTCCAGCGCAGCACTGATATTGCCGGTGGCCGAAATAACCGAGGCAGAGTTCAACAGGCTACGTCCCTGAACATCCAGGTTCCTGCCGGACGAGATGCTTGCGGACACCGACTCCGCATCCACCTTGGATTCATATTCTTCCATCAATACCATGTGCCCGGCCCGTGCCGACGTGCCTCTCATCCCGATAGCGCCGGAAACCAATGTCGATGAAACATTGAAGAATTCTTTTTTGTTTTCTATCGCGCCCACATGGAGCGTCATATCGCCCGCGCTTTCCAGGTTGGCCGAAATATTGTTCAGGGTGCCCGCCCAATTGCCCTGTATATCCCGGGCGACAAAGAGTTTGCCCAGGCTGTAAACATCCGCGTTTTTATTGGTAAAACTCTCGGCCAGCAGCGACATGTCACCACCGCTGATGATCGCGCCGCGCTCGTTGAGCAAGGTCTGCGTGTCAATCAGCATGCCCTCACTGCTGCCAAGAGTGCCCGCGTTAGTCAGCGCTCCAGCACTGATCGCCAAATTGCCCATGGCGCTGATACGGCCCGAGTTAGTCATTTGGCCTGCGACGCTGATGGTAGCCCCCCGGCCCCCCGTAATACTTGAAGCAGCATCAAGGTTTAACGAAGCGGCGCCGACGTTCAGGGTATCTACGCTGCTGACACGCCCCCTGCCGCCGTAGGTCCCCGTTAGCCCCAAGCTGAGCGTGCCATCACTGGCAATCAACCCATTATTGACCCAGCTCCCCCCCTTCCCTTCCAAGTGCGTCGAAGCCAGCAACTGCCCGGTTTCGGTCTGGGTGAAGTTATTGACGTTAACGTTCAAACGCCCCGCCTGAATGACGCTGGTATTGGTCCAGGTATCCGCGTTCAGGGTCAGGCCGCCACGGGTGACAACGGTGCCGCCGGCGCCGGTAACGTTAGGCAATGAGATGTCGAATGTGCCCTCACCCACATGCAGCAACTGCCCGCCGTTGTTTTGGAAGCTGGCGGCTGCCAGGGTCAGGTCCTGGTTGGCGGTTTCCACCGCGCCGTTGCGGTTATCGAACACACCGCCGATCTGGAACTCGGTCTTGCCCAAGCGTCCCAAGGCGCGCAATTTGCCGCCCTGGTTATCGAGGGCATTGGCGGCCACAGTCAGGTTGTTGGTGCTTTCGATCAGGCCGTTGTGGTTGGTCAGTTGGCCGTTGAGGCCGAGCGCGATCTGGTCGCCGGCGATCTGCCCGGCGCTGTTATCCAGAGCGCTGCCATTGATGCGCATCAGGCCTTTGGCATACAAAGCACCCTGCTGGTTATTGAGGGTTGCAACCGTGAGCAATGCATCGCTGGTTTGCGCGCCAAGATAGCCGCCCTGGTTATCGAGCTGACTGGTATTGAGTAGCAGGCGCTGGCCCTGAATCAAGCCGCCCTTGGGGTTGCCGCTCAGGTCAGGACCGTTGCGAAGCACACCGACCACCCCGGCCTCAAT
>NZ_WKCD01000464.1:0-2267 GCF_021606625.1 Pseudomonas sp. PA-4-8C | reverse complement strand
GCTCGAAACTGAAGAAGGTCCCGGTGCGGCCGCAACCGGCCTGGATATCATCGATGATCAGCAGGATGTCGTGCTCAGCCGTCAGTTTGCGCAAACGCACCAGCCAGTCGGAAGACGCTACGTTGATTCCGCCTTCGCCCTGAATGGTTTCCAGAATCACCGCCGCCGGAAGATCCATGCCAGAGCTGTTGTCGTTCAGCAAACGTTCGAAATACTCGACGGAATCCAGACCTTTTAGGTAGCCGTCGTAGGGCATGCGGAACACATAGGGATCGACGCCAGGTTGGCGATTATCGCGGTTTCCGGTCAGCCCCAGCGAGGTGTTCGACATCCCGTGAAAGCCATTGGTGAACGCGACGATGTGCTGCCGCCCGGTGACCTTGCGCGCCAGTTTGATGGCCGACTCCACCACGCTGGTGCCCGTGGGCGAGGTGAACTGCATTTTGTAAGACAGCGCCCGTGGCTCAAGAATGATCTTGCGCAAGTTGAAGAGAAACTCCTGCTTGGCCCGGCTGTGCATGTCCAGCGCCGCCTGGATCCCGTCACGTTGCAAGTAGTCGATTACCGCTGCCTTGACCGGTTTAGGGTTGTGACCATAGTTGACCGAGCCGGCGCAACTTAGAAAGTCGATGTAGGCCTGCCCCTTGAGGTCGTACAGATAGCTGCCCTGAGCCTGGTCGAAGACCACGGGGAAACTGCGGCAATAACTTCGCGCCTGGGACTCGACCTCGGCAAATATACCCAACTCATCCATTCCTGAAATTTCCATTTACGGCCTACTCATATAAGGGGTCGAGGTGCGTGCGA
Organism: Pseudomonas sp. PA-4-8C; assembly: GCF_021606625.1. Classification (NCBI taxonomy): domain Bacteria; kingdom Pseudomonadati; phylum Pseudomonadota; class Gammaproteobacteria; order Pseudomonadales; family Pseudomonadaceae; genus Pseudomonas; species Pseudomonas sp. PA-4-8C. The sequence continues at coordinate 1,460 of NZ_WKCD01000464.1, read as the reverse complement.
TCAAAAGGCGACTCAGGCGATTTTTTCTGCGGCGTCTTCCAGCCCCAGTTGTTCGCTCAACGACGTGAAAATTTCCCGGGCCCGCAGCGACAACAGGCTGAAGGAGCCTGCATCGCCGTAGCCGTGGGACGACTCGCACAAACCGTTGAGGTAAAGCGCCGGCAAGTTGCAGCCTGCGCGCGCGGACAGGCGATAATCACGTCCGATGCGAATCACGCCCTGGGCATCACAGTCCAGGCTTTCGGCCAGGTCGCGCAGAATGGAGGGGAAACGTTCGTCTTGGGCGCCGGTGCCCAGGTTGCGGAATCCGGTAGCCAGCACGACAGCGTCCAACTCAGGCAGTTGTTCGGTGGTCCCGGCCTGGGTGTCGAGTAGCGTCAGCGAGTAGCTGTGGCCGGTGGCTGTGCAAGCCTGGATGTCACTGAAACTCTTGATGGTGGTTCTGTTTTTACCCTGCAACTTGTCTTCATACATGCCTACATACAACTCCGAGATCACGTCGGCGTCGGCAGCGGAGTAGTTGGTGTAATGCAAGTGGCGGTTGATGTTCTTCTTCGCTTCGGCGGAACTGTTGTAGTACTGGTCAACAAAGGACGGGAAGTACACATGCTCGCTGAACTGGCTGGTGTCCTTGAGGCGGAAACCGTAGCCGCGCTGGATGTTGATGATCTCGAGGTGTGGGTAGCTATGGCGCAGGTGCAGCATGATCTCGATCGCACTCTGGCTGCCGCCTACTACCGCGACCCGCTTCAACTCGCGCTGTTGCGCTAGTTGCGCCAACCGCCCGAGGTACTGGGTCAAATGGAAAACCTGGTCGGCGGCGCAGTCGGTGAATGCCTGCGGGATCACGGGTGTCCGCCCGGGTGCGACGACCAGCGAGCGGGCAAAAAACTTGCTCCCGGTTTGCGTAGTCACGCAATACAGGTTGCTGACAGGGTCTGCCTGAATCGATGTCACGGCCTGGTTGTAAACCACGTCTTTGGCAAAGAAACCCGCGACCCAGCGCACGTACTCGGCGAATTCGCTGCGCAGCGGAAACTCCAAACCAAGATTGAGGTGCTCGAAAAGCCGATCATTTTCGAACAGGAAGTTGGTGAAGGTGTAGCGGCTGCGCGGGTTGCGTGGCGTCACCAGATCGCGGCTCGGATGATTCTGGATATCGCTGCCCGACAGCATCATCTGCGGTTGCCATTTCGTACTGCCCTGGCGCTCCAGGAACAGGCGTGTTCCGGCAAAGCCTAATTCTTCCAAGGCAATGGCCAAGGCGATGTTCGCGGGCCCAAAACCTATACCGATGACATCGTAGACTTGCCCGTCACGCCCTGAATCACTGGGCGGTTGCAGGAGCTGAGTGCAACACAGTTACTGGATTGAGGCGGGAGCCTCGTGATGCTTGGCCATCAGCTCGGTCATGACCTCGATGGGGCACTTGAAACCGAAGCGCTTACGCGGTCGGATGT
>NZ_WKCD01000463.1:0-2283 GCF_021606625.1 Pseudomonas sp. PA-4-8C | reverse complement strand
CCATCAATTCCATCCATGAAATTATAGAGATTTAGCATCCATACAAGATACAGCGCGGCGAAGAAATACCCCCCCCAGCTTAAATCCAAGGAAACCCCGAAAATAGATATCGGAGCCAGCCCATTAATCCAGAACAATGCCCAAGCAGCGCCTGCGAAATGACCAATCAGCCTCCAGCGAGCAGCAATATGTCCATGATCATCCAGAAACCCGAGAATAGCGATACCGGCTCCCGTAGCTGATAATGCCCATACCAAATCCCAATCTATAACTCCAGCAGCACCTAAAATAGGTAAAACTGACAAAAAACTAACAACGATCGCCACCCCTCCCCCTCTGGGAGTAGGGACAGAATGAGAACTGCGGGCGTTAGGGATGTCCATTAAGCTCTTCGCCAACGCATACCGTCGCAGAGCACCGGTTAGAATTAAAGAGAGCAACATAACACCAAGTAGTAAAAGCCAAGATATCATTTGAATAAAATTCCGAAAATCACAGAAAATAAACAGGACACCCCAAAAAGACCTACATCTTTTTGAACAGTCGCCCACTGGCTTTAAGTGCTTCTCCCGTACTCAATACAGGTCGCCAGCCCAGCAAGTCAGTTGCCTTGGAGGAATCGATAACGAGTGAGCCATAGAGCTGTGAATACACCGATTTTCTTCCAACCGCTGTCAACACCAAGGCAATTAACCAAGATGGAAAGTAGAAAAGAATAATCTTCTGGTTCATGCCTTCAGCCAATTTTCTTAAAATAAACTCTATCGAAACATCCTCTCGATCGGATATGAGAAAGAGTTCGTTAGCTGCCGCAGGATGACTTAGGCAAACATATATAAAATCTATTAAATTTTCTAGCGCAATTAAACTGCGTTTATTTTTCACGCCCCAAAAAGGCAATGGAGCTTTCGCGGAAATCAACTTTAGCAAACGGTTGAAGTTACCCGGTGCGGACGCCGAGTACACTAGCGGAGGACGGATGATGACCAACTCCATGTCATAATCAGCCAAGAGTTTCTTTAGTGCGTTCTCCCCCTCCAATTTTGAAAATGCATAATCTGCGTGAGGAGCAGACGGTGACGACTCATTGAACGGCAGATCTCCTGTTTCAGCACCATTCACGCCAATTGAACTAATAAAAACAAAACGTCTAATGCCAGCCTCGGCGGCTTGTTGAGCCAGCGCTAGGGTTCCCTCAACATTAGTTTTTCTGAACTCAGCAACCGGATTCCCACTACCATCGTTGAGAACATGAGCACGGGCCGCAGCATGAACAATAACGTCAACGCCTTCCAGAGCCTCTCCCCAACGCGTGTGCCTATTAATATCTCCGATAGCTATGACTTTTGCTTGATCAGTCTCCACCTGCCCTGCATTTCGTACAGCCAATACGAGCTCAAGTGAGGGATCAAGTAAGAGTCTTTGAGCAAGGGCACTCCCTACAAATCCTGAAGCCCCAGTTATCAAAATTTTATTCATTAAACAACACTCAAGTCGTTAATAGCCGTCAGGGTTGCGCGATTGCCATCTCCAGACATCTCTGCACATATCGTCCACTCCTAACACCGCACTCCATCCTAATAACCGCTGGGCCTCGGTCGGATCTGTGTAGCACACCGCAATGTCACCGGGGCGCCGAGCTGTTATTTCGTAAGGTATCGTCTTACCGGATGCAGACTCAAACGCATGTATGAGCTGCAAAACCGAGTATCCCACACCTGTGCCAAGATTGACCGTCAAGACTTTCGGTTCATCAAGAGCCTGAAGCGCCTTCACATGACCTTTGGCAAGATCGACAACATGGATGTAATCTCTGACTCCCGTTCCATCAAGCGTTGGATAGTCGCCGCCAAAGATAGAAAGCATATCTCGTCTGCCAACAGCAACTTGTGCAAGATAAGGCATCAAGTTATTGGGCGTTCCAGCTGGATTTTCACCTATTAAGCCACTGGAATGAGCACCCACTGGATTAAAATAGCGTAATAACGCTATTTTCCAGCTATCTGCTACAAATAAGTCTCGCAATATTTCCTCTACCATAATCTTCGTACGGCCATAAGGATTAGTTGCTTTTAGTGGAAACGTTTCATCAATAGGTACAGTGGCAGGATCTCCATACACAGTCGCGGATGAGCTGAATACCATGGATCTACATCCAAACTCTTGCATGACATCACATAATGCGAGAGTGCCTACCACGTTATTTTCATAATAACTAAGAGGGTCTACTACAGAATCACCTACGGCCTTCAGTCCAGCTAAATGTATCACTGAATCAATATG
>NZ_WKCD01000462.1:0-2294 GCF_021606625.1 Pseudomonas sp. PA-4-8C | reverse complement strand
CATCCGACCGCGTAAGCGCTTCGGTTTCAAGTGCCCCATCGAGGTCATGACCGAGCTGATGGCCAAGCATCACGAGGCTCCCGCCTCAATCCAGTAACTGTGTTGCACTCAGCTCCTGCAACCGCCAAGTATCAGTACGTTGTCGGCTGTATCTAAATCAAGGAGTCCGGCAGACTGGAAGGTCTCCCACGCACTGTCGCCATAATATGAAATCGCAGGCACTGAAGAGTGCCGAAAAGTCGTTATTGGGGGCGCTGTTGCGCCTGCATCATGTCGGGTTCTCAAGCCCGGTCACTGAATTGGCAGCGACGGGAGGAGGTTTGCACCTGAGGTATAAATCATTATGCCTGTCAAAAAAGTCGTTTCTCGAAGAACATTTTTGACCGATCCAGAAAGCAACCCACTGACTGATTTTCTGGGCAGTAGGCTGATTTTTGAAATCAGCTAATGTCAACTTTGCGAAAGGTCAAAGATATCCGCCGACCTCGAAGTTTTTTTCCCACAGTTTTCCGCTGTGGAATTTCGTGCGTCCAGTCGTACCTTGACGATCCGTTCATGCATGCGGCGCTTCGACGCGGTAATAGCATTTCATATTTCTCGTTGCGGCGACGGAATATCATTGACCAAGTTTCATTTAGGCTTATGGTTACAATAGTCCCTCTAAAGCAACTTGGACAATCTACGTGTTTGCTGATGCCTTGTCCTTCGATATATTCGTTGACTATTACCTGGTCCGGTTTTTCAGAAACTAATCCGTGATCAACTAGGCGGGATGCCAAATTGTCTGCCCACTCTGGTAAAGGCCCTAGATAAGAAGAAGGTTGGATAGAGCGCGAGCGATAATCGTATTTCCATCCATAATGCTGGACGCGTCGACGGAGGTCTCCTAGCCAATCGCTACTGTCAACGAGATTGATAAGTTTTTGTTCCTCATCCGTGCTGATGAATTCAGGAATAAGACTTAAGCCCTGAGGGTTGCTATGGTTAGTTGGTACTTCAGCGTGAATCTCTCGTGGAGGATCTGTTAGCCTTTCTGAAATGGAACCTGAAGCGATCCAATTTTTGAAGAGCAAAACATCCAGTGCGCGAGTTGCTTTGATATGTCCGATATCAATCAGTATTTTGCCTCTAGCGCTTACAGTCTTATTTTCAGGATTCACCGTCAGCCTGCCACTACCACTGTAGGCGATGGTCAAATCTGTGATATCTACATAGGAGCGCAGGGCTTCAGGATATTGTCTTTCCGCGATATCATGAGCTATCTCTAATACATTTGGATTCTCATAATCGGCAGCAAACCAAAGACCTCGACTGCTGAGGGGGCGATCAATAATTACATCCTCACCAATCTGCAACCGTACGTTTGCCTGCTTGATATCGAGCTCTAGGGGAGATGATGTCGCACACCATAACGGAAAATTCTTCGGTTTTTTTTCCGAGCGTTGCCATATTTGTAAGGCTGCAAGTCTAGAGGCAGCGATGCCGCCGCGAAAACGGATGTCTAGATTACGATAGCCTACGATCAATCCGCTGAGGATCGCGGCGGACCACCAAACAGCTGGTGGAATACTACGTAGATCGTTTTTCCAGGTGATAAATTGTTCAGGCTTAGGACGTAACAGTACTAGTTGTAGAGCCAGCCCTAGTGGATCTCGTTGCGATAGTGCTGAGTCGATGACACCGCGGTCATCTAAAATCGCAGCGGTATCCAAAAGTAAAGAGTCTAGAGATTCTGGATCTACACCAAAAATACGCGCTTTATCACATATTGACTCTAGGAGGTCGCTAGATTGCCAAGATTCCCGAATATTGCATTGCATGAAGACCTCAAGCATTGCACGCCATAGCAGAGTATCTCGTGAGTCGTTTTCGCTGATCATCGTGAAGCACACCCAAGGAGCTTTTTCGAGCCAAGGCGCCCAAGGCATGGGTGTGGGTTTCGTTTCACCGAACCATTCGCTGGCCTTTTCAAGCCACGGGGTGATCTTTGGAACTGCCCAGAGAGCCATTGCGGCGGCGCCACGCAGTGCGTTCCAATACTCAGGAGGTTGCAGAGGGAATTTCGGGGTCTTTTCCTTCAGATCTCGCGGGTGTAATCCGGAGTGCTCTTCTATAAAAATTTCTTGTTCCGGCAGTGCTAAGTTTGCAAAGCCTTGCGCCATACCTTGTAGGCGCACCTTCTGATCCTGCGAAGTAACCGAGAAGTGAGTAATTGCAAAAAGCGGAACTGGGCCAGGCCAAACCAGCTGTTTGTCCTTAGGTTTTAGAGTACTTAAGGCGGCATTGACCCATTC
>NZ_WKCD01000461.1:0-2331 GCF_021606625.1 Pseudomonas sp. PA-4-8C | reverse complement strand
TTCCTGGCCAGCGATATCGCTGAGTTCGACAAGTGGAAGACGCAATTCGACGACTTCCTCAAGAGCGGCGACCTGCAGCCTGGCTTCACCATCTACAAGCGCTACCTGGACCGCGTCAAAGCGCGTCTGGACTTCGCCCTGGGTGAGCTGAACAAAGGCGTCGACAAGCTCGATTTCACCCAGAAAGAAACCCTTCTGGTGGACCGCAAGGACGCCCCTTGGCTGACCAGCACCGCAGCCCTGGACGACCTGTGGCGCAAACGCGTCAAGGACGAAGTGCTGCGCTTGAAGATCGCCGGCAAAGAGCCCAAGGCCATTCAAGAGCTGTTGACCAAGCGCTACAAAAACCAGCTGGCGCGCCTGGACCAGACCCGTGCCGAGGATATCTTCCAGGCCTACATCAACACCTTTGCGATGTCCTACGACCCGCACACCAATTATCTGTCGCCAGATAACGCGGAAAATTTCGATATCAATATGAGTCTGTCCCTGGAAGGCATCGGTGCCGTCCTGCAAAGCGACAATGACCAGGTGAAGATTGTACGTCTGGTGCCGGCAGGCCCGGCTGACAAAACCAAGCAAGTGGCACCGGCCGACAAGATCATCGGCGTGGCCCAGGCCGACAAAGAGATGGTCGAAGTGGTCGGCTGGCGCCTGGACGAAGTGGTCAAGCTGATCCGTGGGCCTAAAGGCAGCGTGGTGCGCCTGGAAGTGATTCCGCACACCAATGCACCGAACGACCAGACCAGCAAGATCGTGTCCATCACCCGTGAAGCGGTGAAGCTCGAAGACCAGGCCGTGCAGAAGAAAGTCCTCAACCTCAAACAGGATGGCAAGGACTACAAGCTGGGGGTGATTGAAATCCCGGCCTTCTACCTGGACTTCAAGGCGTTCCGTGCCGGTGATCCGGACTACAAGTCCACCACCCGCGACGTGAAGAAAATCCTCACAGAACTGCAGAAAGAGAAAGTCGACGGCGTGGTCATCGACCTGCGCAACAACGGCGGCGGCTCCCTGCAGGAAGCCACCGAGCTGACCAGCCTGTTTATCGACAAGGGCCCGACCGTGTTGGTACGCAACGCTGACGGCCGTGTCGACGTGCTCGAAGACGAGAACCCGGGGGCCTTCTACAAAGGGCCGATGGCGCTGCTGGTCAACCGCCTCTCGGCCTCGGCCTCGGAGATTTTCGCCGGTGCCATGCAGGACTACCACCGTGCACTGATCATCGGCGGCCAGACCTTCGGCAAAGGCACCGTGCAGACCATCCAGCCGCTGAACCATGGCGAGCTTAAGCTGACACTGGCCAAGTTCTACCGGGTCTCCGGGCAGAGCACCCAGCATCAGGGCGTACTGCCGGATATCGATTTCCCGTCGATCATCGACACCAAGGAAATTGGCGAAAGCGCCCTGCCTGAAGCCATGCCGTGGGACACCATCCGCCCTGCGATCAAGCCGGCGTCGGATCCGTTCAAGCCGTTCCTGGCACAGCTGAAGGCTGACCACGACACCCGCTCTGCCAAGGATGCCGAGTTCGTGTTTATCCGCGACAAGCTGGCCCTGGCCAAGAAGCTGATGGAAGAGAAGACCGTCAGCCTCAACGAAGCGGATCGCCGTGCACAGCACTCCAGCATCGAGAATCAGCAACTGGTGCTGGAAAACACCCGCCGCAAGGCCAAAGGTGAAGACCCGCTCAAAGAGCTGAAGAAAGAAGATGAAGACGCGCTGCCGACCGAGGCGGATAAAACCAAGCCGGAAGACGACGCCTACTTGGCCGAGACTGGCCGGATCCTGCTGGATTACCTGAAGATCACCAAGCAGGTGGCCAAGCAGTAAATGATGGCGATTTAATGTGATCGCTCCTCGGAGTGTCATCATATAGACATCATTCTGTCGTGAAATAAAAGGACCGCAGGTTTACGCCTGCGGTCCTTTTTTTTGATCGAGACCGCCATGACCATGACCGAACAGCTGAATGCATTGGGCTCAATCCTGGCTCAAGGCAGTTTGCACAGCCTGTTCCAACCGATCATCTGCCTGTCAGAGCGGCGCATCCTCGGTTACGAAGCCCTCAGTCGCGGCCCGTCCAACAGCCCGCTGCACTCCCCCGTCGCGCTGTTCTCGGTGGCCAGCCATGCCGGGCGCCTGAGCGAGCTGGACATGGCGTGCCGAGAGCGTGCATGCCGACGCTTCAGCGAGCAGAAACTGCCGGGCAAGCTGTTCCTCAATATCTCGCCGGAATCGTTGATGGAGCACGCGCATCAGCCAGGGCGCACCCTGCAACTGTTGCGCGACTTCGGTATTTCTCCCAGCCAGGTGGTGATCGAACTCACC
>NZ_WKCD01000460.1:0-2356 GCF_021606625.1 Pseudomonas sp. PA-4-8C | reverse complement strand
GCCCCCATAAGTAAATGTAACGGCTATTCTTCAACGCGTCCTTCATGGCGTCCAAGTGACACCGGCTCAGATACAACGTGTATCCAATGCTTATAACTCCAAGCAAAAAAGGACCACCGCCAACAATCCAAAAAGCGAACCAGGACTTCCAGAATTCCTCCTCAGTCATAGCGCAGTTTTCTCGTGAAGGATTTCTCCACCTAGCTCCCCTCCCACCCCACCTGCCGTCGTGCCCACCCATGCACCAGTTCCTACCAGTGCAGCAGCACAAATAACACCTCCTATAGCTGTAGAGATACCTAGCGCCAGGCAGACAGGACCGCTGGCCTGTAAACCTAACCTGCCACCCCAAGCACCACCGACAGTAGAAAGGCCAAATTTTCCCCCTTCAGTAAACTTGACCTTTTTACACGCTGCCGCAGAATCCCCTTTGCACACCTGCTGAATTGCCAACAACGAAGATACCGCGCCAAGACCAATGCCGATGTACCCACCGGTCTTCATATACTTCGTGGCACGGCTGACCGCCTCCACATGCGCGGCATACCCCGGAATCTGCCCCGGCCCACCTGCCTTGTCCCAGTGATGCACCAAGCTGCGGCTGGATATACCCAGGGCCGCTTTCAACTTGGGGTGATCGCCCAAGGTGGTCTGCCCGCGCAGGCGGGTGGAGTTGAGCAGATGAGCATCCAACTGATTCATCAACCGTTGGCGATCAGCAAAGAACTGCGCTGACCTAAGATGCCCGTGCTGCCGATAGCTGTCTTGATGCAGGCGTTCCATGGCCTGCAGCGTTTCGCGCAGATTGCTCAGGTGTTTTTCCATCACCACCGCACTGACGCCGAGCCAGGTTGAGGTATGGCCGATGAAACCGGCGATCTCTGCACCCTGGCGATACAGAAAGTCAGCCTCGTCCGGCGTCAGCTCATCCAGTGATGCGCTGACGTGTTGTGCAGCCTGCATCAGTTGCGCTTCCTGATAGGTGCAGGACGTGTTGTTCGGGTCGCTGAGCACGATCATCGAGCCGGCTTTGACGTGGCTCGTATTCGGGTTCAGTGCTTGAAACTTGCGCATTACAGCCGCGTCGAGCGTCGGAAAAAGTGTGGCTTCCAGCGCCTCGCGGGTCATGCTCTGGGGCACGATATAGAAGCCAGGCTCCTGGCCGTGCGCACCGCTGAATGCCGTTGGCACTGTACGACCGGCAGGCGTGAAAGCAGATTGAGACGACGTTACGGGGTTACCGTTTACAGTGGCCTCGTTCGGTTGATCAGCCCGCTGGCTCGCTGGCGGTTCTGCTGCTCGCTTTTCGTAGGTGGCCTTTAACACCGAAGGAATCAACCGGGCTCTACAGGGGCAACTGCTGACACTGTCCAGCGTGCCAGCAACACGCTTCCCATTACGCCTCATATTGGAAATGCCGCCTAGAATCCGGAAATCTCCTGCATGATTTCCGCACGTGACCCGAGCACCTTCCAGAACACGGTGAAGGCCATGTAACTTGAATGTCGGATCACCCTCGAGAACTCGCCCGCCGCACGTCGTTTGGTCACCTAAAACAACATAGTGTCCTTTGCTCATTGATTGCCTCATTACCTAGGGCTGATTCAGTCCGCAAACCTTGAAGAGGCATATCCCCACCGTAAAGTCAGACGTTTCCCTAAATCCTGTAATCCCTGAGCCGTTCTCAGCCCTTCATTCAAAATCGCACTCCCCTTTAACGCTCAATACCGCGCGGACGGCAGAAAAGTCTTCCTCTAGGAACAGGTGCCAGGATACCCGGGTGCTGCTCAGGTAATTGCCAATGCCGGCGATGATGCCGCGGTCGTAGATTTTGCTGCCGTTGAATAGCAAGGCAATGCGGTGAACGGGCGGTAGGGTGTTCATTGTCTTGGGGCTGGTCAGTGCAGATTTGGCCCGTGGACTGCGGACGCCTAGCTACATTCAAATCGATGTCACATCCTGGGATGTTGTATGGGCATATCGGGCCTCAGGGAGGCCCGTTCGTTACCTAAGTTTCCAAAGAATGATTCCAACTGCCATCCAGATAAGGGCAGTGAAAGCCATCGTAATATTGATGATAAGACGACGTTTCAGGTAGGGCGGAAACTTTTCAAGATCAGCGGGGCATACATCTCCCAAAATGATATAAGCCTTCGGCCAAACCACCATTCCAGCAATCTTCGACATTTCCAATAGGGACCAAATCAAGCCTCGTTTCCCAAGACTAGGCCCCCAAAGATAAATGTAGCGGCTATTTTTCAACGCATCCTTAATGGCATCCAAATGGCGGCGGCTCAGGTACAAGCTGTATGCAAGACTCGACGCCGCAAGCAGCATCGGACCACCTGAAATAATC
>NZ_WKCD01000046.1:0-29939 GCF_021606625.1 Pseudomonas sp. PA-4-8C | reverse complement strand
CCGAGCCTAAGCGAGGTGCCGAGTGGTGGGGCAAGAGCCCTTTGGTTACTTTGGGGCTTTTCCAAAGTGACCCGCCGTCAGGGCGGAACCCTAAGCGGCCGTTACCGCAGCAATGGATATGTACACAATCCAACTGTGTTGACTGTCAGGCAGCCTTCGCAGGCAAGCCAGCTCCCACATTTTTGACCTCACTTCGATCCGCAATCAGCGAACGCCCTCCGACCTCAGTGCTGCCGGGGTGTAATCCGCTGCCTTGGCCGCGAAGCCGAACATAAAGCTGCTTTTCTCTTCGTTCTTCATGCCCAGCGCGATGTAGCGCCCGGCAATCAGGTCGTACAGGGTTTCCACGGTGTAGGCCGGCACCTGGTGGTCGTAGTAGAACTGCGCATGGCCTTCGGCGACGCGCCACAGTTGGCCGCGGCCGTCGTAGTGGTCCACGAGGGCGACTTGCCAGCTGTCTTCGTCGATATACATGTGGCGCTTGGCGTAGATGTGCCGTTCGTTGGGCTTGACGGTGCCGACCACTTCCCACACGCGGTGCAGTTCATAACGGGTCAGGTCCTGGTTGATATGCCCGGCCTTGATGATGTCGTCGTACTTGAGGCTCGGCGAATCGAGTTTGTAGCTGTTGTAGGGGATGTACATCTCCTTCTTGCCCACCAGTTTCCAGTCATAACGGTCGGGCGCGCCGGAGAACATATCGAAGTTGTCGGTGGTACGCAGGCCATCGGAGGCGGTGCCTGGGCCGTCGTAGGACACCTGCGGCGCGCGCCGCACACGGCGCTGGCCGGCGTTGTAGATCCAGGCCAGGCGCGGTTCCTTCACCTGGTCGAGGGTTTCATGCACCAGCAGCACATTGCCTGCCAGCCGCGCCGGGGCGGTGACCGACTGCTTGAAATAGCTGAGCACGTTGGCGGCCTTGGCCGGGTCGATATCCGGGATGGCCTGGGGCACCGCCACTTCTTCTTCGAAGCGGATCGGCGTGTAGCTGCCATTGGTCTGCGGCGTGGCCTGGGTGATGATGCGCCGCAGGTTGCCGCCGTGGTAACGGGTGATGTGATTCCACAGCACCTCCACGCCATTCTTGGGGATAGGGAACGCGTAGTAACGGTTGCCGGTGAAATTCTCCAGGCCGTTGCCATCGTTAATCGCCTTCACATTCACGGCGCTGCGCTTGATCGACTCGTAAATGTCCGCCGGCAAGTTGACCGTGCGGTGGCTGGGATACACCGGGATCTTGTAGGTTTCTGGGTAGCGCTTGAACATCGCCACTTGGCCGTCGGAGAGTTTGTCCTTGTACTTGTCCACCGTGGCGGCGGTGATCACGAACAGCGGTTTTTCGTTGGCGAAGGGGTCAGCCAGGAAACCCTTACTGTCCACCGCGCCGGCGTTTTTCGGGATTCCGCCGGTCCAGGCCGGGATCGAGCCGTCGGCATTGCCGGCTTTTTCGGCGCCGACCGGGGTGAGGGTGGTGCCGAGCTTGGCGGCTTCTTCGGGCGATACTGCCGCCATTACGTTGGCGGCCAATACGCTCAGGGCCAACACTGCAATCATCTTACGCATAGGGTCTTGTCCTTCTTTTAAGCCAGATCAGAAGTTCACGCCGAAGCTGAGGGCGAGGAAGTCGCGGTCGGTCAGGGTGTTGTAGTCACCGCCAAAAAAATCGGTGTAGCTCAGGCTTGCGGTGTAGGTGCTGCGATAGTCCGCATCCACGCCGACGCTGATGGCCTTGGCGCCTTTGTTAAACAGGCCGTTGGGGCCGTAACCGGCCACGTCATGGGACCAGGACAGGTTGGGCTTGAGGTTCACACCGGCAATGGCGTTGTTGTAGTCAAGGATCGCCCGCGCCCGGTAGCCCCATGAGGTGGAGGTGACAAAACCGTCGGTGTCACCTTGAAAACCATAGGCGCCGTATACCGAGTCTCGGCCGTAGCGCAGTTTGCTTTTGTCTTCCAGGCCGGCGACGTGCACCACCGCCGCTTCGCCCACCAAGGTCAGGCGCTCGGCGCCCAGTACCTGGTCGAAGAACTGGGTCATGGTGGTCTGGATCTGAGTGATTTCCTTGCGGCGGTAGCCTTTGTTGTCATCGCCGAAATTGCTGCGGATGGGTGAAGCGAGTTGGCCCGCGATGGGGTTGACCAGGGCCAGGGTCAGGTCAGTGGTGTTGAGCTGCACCGGCGCATTGGGCCGATAGCTGATCTCGCCGGTCCACGCCGTGCCCGTGGGCAACGTGGTGGAGAAGCTAGCGCCGAACAGGCGGATGTCTTCGGGGTAATCCAGGTAGTACTGGCCACGGCCAAGCATGGTGCTTTGCGCCAAACCGCCCCCGGAACCAGGCGCCAGGGCGTTGGCGGTGTTGATGATGCGCCCGATGGTGGCCAGGTTGGTATTGGCGGTCAGGGTGCCGACGGTCGGTGTGCGGCTGTGGTAGTTCATGAAGTACAGGCCGTACTCAGTGTCATCGCCCAACCAGCGCAGCGCCGCGCCGAACTGGCCGGAGTCGCGCGCATCGCGGTCACCGGCACGCCGCACGATCACGCCTTCATTGGTCACGCCAAACCCTTGACCAAAGGCAGCGGCCACCGGTTGCAGCGGTCGGATCGCCGGGCTGCCCACGGTGTAGTTATTGGTGCAGCCGTCCGCCGCCACGTCCCCACCGAAGAAGGTGCCGCAGTTGTCGAGCACCGTCTGGTCCCATTCCAGTTGGTAGAAACCTTCCACGGTCAGTTGATTGGTCAGGCTCTGGGAGGCAAACAGCATGTTCACCGGGATCAAGCCTTCCTTGATCTCGGCACCGGGCCTGCGAAACGCCGACACGTCGATCGGGTTGATGCTGTTGATGGAGTTACCGATGAAGGTACTTTCGCCCCAACTGACCACCTGCTTGCCGGCGCGCACGGTGCCGGGCAGGTCGCCCAGGGAGTAGTTGTGGTAGACGAAGGCATCGAGGATCTGCGCACCGCTGGACTTGGCGCCTTCCTTACGGTTGTGGTCGCTGATGGGCTTGAACTCGCGGTCTTCGTCCTTGAGCTCGAAGTCGTACCAATACTTGCCACGCACGAATACGCCGGTGTCGCCGTACTTCAACTCAAGGTCGTGCAGCCCCTTGAAGATCTTGGAGAAGGTCTCGCCCTTCTTGAAGTTGAGGCGCCCGTCATCCCCGGTGGACGCCTGGCCCGTCCCGCCATTGACCGTGCCGACCAGGCTTTTATCGGCATCGCGCATGCCCCAACTGGCGCCGACGGACAGCGAGGAGTCGAATTGCCCTTCGATCTCGCCGATATTGAACGAAACAGCCTGCGCCTGGGCACAGCAGCCCAGCGCAACCGCAGTGGCCAGCGCCTGTGGCGTGAAGATGGCGCGCATTATTGTTTTTGTCATGCGTCTTCCCCGGTGAGTGACAGAAGGCCCCACCCTACTGCCGCCCTTGAGGAGCGATAAGCGCACCAAGGAGGTATTCGTGTTGTCGCTCGAAAGGATGAAGGGGTTCGATGGCAGGGCGCTCGGCCGGGGCCATGCATGGGATGGATGAAGGCTTATCAGAGGAATCGATGGCGACGAGCAATTATTGTCGTTTTGGTAACAGTCCTTGTCCCGAACTGCTATTACTCATTCTGTTACAACCGATTATTCTTACTTGGCTTTCAGGGCAAACGCCCGCTCCCGCATCGGGGAGAAAAGCCGATTTATAACGGATTGATCCAGTAATCAGTCTGTTCCCGGTGTTCACTGACGTTGATTTGTCGCTCCTTGATCCAACGTCTTACTTCGGCCGCTGCCTATGCAGCGGCCTTTTTTATGCCCCAAATAAAACGGGGCGTCATCGACGCCCCGTGGGATTCATTGATTTACCGGCAATGATCAGAGGCTGAACTTCTGCAAGTTAGCCATCATTTCCTTCAACGCCTCAATGTTGTCCTTGGGGTGCGCAGCCCCTTCGAAATCGCAGATCTGCTGCCAGTGCGCGGCCACATCTTCCGGCGAAAAACCGGCCTCTGGATCAAAACCCACACCCAGACTACGCTCCCAGCGGGTCTTGCCGATCCAGCCGCCCCCCACTTCAAACAAGCCGGCAGTTTCTTCACAGGCTTCACTGCCCAGGAACACCACCAATGGGCTGACCAGTTCCGGCTTGAGGCGCTCGAACACTTGCGGCGGGATCAGCCCTTCGGTCATGCGCGTGCCACCGGTAGGAGCAATCGCGTTGACCAGGATGTTGTTCTTGCGCCCTTCCAGCGCCAGGGTGCGGGTCAAGCCATACAAGCCCAGCTTGGCCATGCCGTAGTTGGACTGGCCGAAGTTGCCGTAGATACCGGACGTCGACGCCGTGAAAATCACCCGGCCATAACCCTGCTCGCGCAAATGCGGCCAGGCGGCGCGGGTGACTTTGTAGGCGCCTTCGACATGCACCCGGTAAACCAGGTCCCAGTCGCTGTCATCCATTTTATGGAAGGTCTTGTCGCGCAGGATCCCGGCGTTGTTGACTACCACGTCGACCCGGCCGAAAACATCCAAGGCGTTCTGTACGATTTTGTCGCCGTCGGTGACGGAGTCATGGTTGGCTTCGGCAATGCCGCCCACCGCGCGAATCTGCGCCACCACCCGGTCAGCCGCCGAGGCATTGGCCCCCTCGCCTTGGGTTGAGCCACCCAGGTCGTTGACCAGCACTTTGGCCCCGTGCTTGGCGAACAGCAGCGCATGGGCCTGGCCCAAGCCACCACCGGCGCCGGTGACGATCACGACCTTATCCTGGAACTGCACTGACTCACTCATACCGAACTCCGCTGGCGACAATGGGAATAGGCAGAGTGTCACGCACGCAGCCTTTGGTCACAATAAAGACGCCCACGGCTGAATGGTGCCTGATAAGGCAGCGGGATGATGCGCAGGCTCAGGAATAGGCCGCACGCGGTGAAGGCTGGCCGATGCGCTCACGAAACGTTTGGTAGTGCCTGAGCACCTGGACCGGCGCCTCGATCTGCGGGTAGTGGCCGATATGGGCCAGCCATATCGTGTCGGGATCGGGCACCAGTTGGCGATAACGCTCGACCATATGGGCACCGGAAATCGGGTCTACCTCGCCGTCGATCACCCGCAGCGGCACTTCGCCTTGCTGCATGGCCGCCAGCCAGCGCTCGCGCAGGCGGCGGCGTTGGGGAATGTAGGCGATGAGTTTGTGCAGGATACGCGGGCCGTCATTGCAACTGATCAAACTCCAGAAGTCATCCAGCACGCTTTCACTGGGCCGCGTCTGGGGGCCGAAGATCTGGTTGAAACTGCTGGCCAAGGCATTGCGCCCAAAGGCCCGCCCGATCATCCAGCCCAGAGGACTGAGCAGCAGCTTTTGCACCAGCGTCGGCCGATGAGTTTCGGGAAACAGGCCGCCGTTGAGAAATACGCAGCTCGCCATCTGGAATCGTCCCTCGTAATGCCGGGCCAATAATTCCTGGGCGACGCTGTCGCCATAGTCGTGGGCCAATACATGCACTGGCTGCTCTACCCGCAGGTGCTCAAGCAGCGCCTGTTGCAAGTCGGCCTGTTCCAGCAGGCAATAGTCGTGGTTCAAGGGTTTGGCCGAGTCGCCAAAGCCGAGCATGTCGCAGGCAATTACCAGGTTGCGCTGGGCCAGGGGCTGCCACAGGTAATGCCAGTCCCAACTGGCCGTGGGGAAACCATGAATCAGCAGCAACGGCTCGCCCTGCCCGGCCACCCAATACCGCACGGAGTGACCACGAAAGACGAAGTCCTGGCCGCGCTTGCGCCAGGCTCTGAGCGGTATCTCGGCGAGTGGCATCAGCTTTTATACCCGGGGTCCTGGTGGTCCAATTTGCGTAGCAGCGCCGGCCAGGCCAGCGCACCACCCATACCTTGGGCGCTTTTTGTGACAGCTGCCACCATCGCCTTGGCACCGGCGAGAATCTGCGGCTCGATGGCAATCAACTCGGTGCCGCCGCTCTGGGCCAGCACCTGGATCTCGCAGGCGCGCTGGAAGGTGAACATCATCAGGAAGGTATCGGCGATGGTGCCGCCGCAGGTCAGCAGGCCGTGGTTGTGCAGCATCAGGAAATTGTTCTGGCCCAGATCCGCTTGCAGCCGGGCCTTTTCCTCGTGATTGAGCGCCACGCCCTCATAGGCGTGATAGCCAAGGCTCGACAGCACGAACAGCGATTGCTGGCTGATGGGCAACACACCCTGCTTTTGCGCACACACCGCCACGCCCGCAGCAGTGTGGGTGTGCAGCACGCAGGTCACGTCGTGGCGCACTTCGTGGATGGCGCTGTGGATGGTGTAGCCCGCGGGGTTGATCTCGTAGGAACTGTCCATTTGCTTATTGCCGGCCTGGTCAACCTTGACCAGGCTCGACGCGGTGATCTCGTGGAACATCAGCCCATAGGGGTTGATCAGGAAATCTTCAGTGCCCGGCACCTTCGCCGAAATATGCGTGAAGATCAGGTCATCCCAGCCGTGCATGGCCACCAGCCGATAACAGGCCGCCAGGTCCACACGGGTTTGCCATTCAGCGGGGCTGACCTGGGCTTTGACGTTTTGTGGCGATGGAGCAGGGGCTAGGCTCATGGCAATGACCTCCTTGGCGCACTTCTTATGGTGTCTAAAGTGAGAGCCAGTCTAGTCAGACGCCGAGGCGTAAGGAGTTTCCTTGGCAGCCAGCTTGATGACTGAGCGAGTCAGTCAAGAGAATAGTACAAATACGTGTCAGACAAGCGCCGTCAACAACGGCGCTCCTTGGGATTCAACCGCGCAACGCGGTGATCAAATCGGCCAGCCAAGGCTCGGCGTCGGCTTCCGGGGTAACGCTCTCGCTGGCATCCAGGCGCAGCATCGGCTGCACTTCGCGGATGCCCATTTCGGCGAACAATTCGCGCATTTGTTCACCGCCGCCACAGAAGGTATCGCCATAGCTGGCGTCGCCCAGGCCGATGACCGCTCCCGGCAGGCCACGCCAGGCGGCGGGCAGTTGGTCGCGGAGGGTTGAGTACAGAGGCTGCAGATTGTCGGGCAGCTCGCCCATGCCGGTGGTCGAGGTCACTGCCAGGAATGCATCGGGAGCAAAGGCCTGCACGTCTGCCAGCGTGGCACGAGGGTTGTGCCAGGCATCAAAACCTGCGTCCTTGAGGATTTTTTCCGCGTGGCGAGCGACTTCTTCAGCCGTACCGTAGACCGAGCCGGAGAGGATGGCGACTTTCATCAATCTGATCCTGTAGTTGAGTGAAAGCGTGGGATATTAGCAGCCTGTGCCAATATTTCAGTGCGCACCGTGCAACATTCAAGACTTGCCATAAACTGGCAGGGTCAAAACCAGGCCATGGACCGCTCTATGATTAACGCCAAACTGCTGCAAATGGTCGTCAATGCGTCCAACGACGGAATCGTTGTTGCCGAGCGCGAAGGCCGGGAAAAACCGCTGATCTACGTCAACCCTGCCTTCGAACGGCTGACCGGCTACACGCTGGACGAGATCCTCTATCAGGACTGCCGCTTCCTGCAGGCGGGGGACCGCGACCAACCGGCCTTGATCGCCATTCGTGATGCGCTCGACAGCGGCGGCGCCTGCCGAGAGATACTGCGTAACTACCGTAAGGACGGCACGCCTTTCTGGAACGAGCTATCGCTTTCAACCGTGTACAACGAGGTCGACAAGCAAACCTATTTCGTTGGTGTGCAAAAAGACGTCACCACCCAAGTCAAGGCACAGCAGCGCGTCGCCCAACTGGAAGCCCAGTTAGCCGAGCTCAAAAGTGAGATCGCCACACTCAAGGCGACGAGTGGATTTAACAAACTGTAAAAAACGCGGTCTTTAGAGCGATAATGGCTTTTTAATGCCTCAGCCTTGAGCTAGATCAATGCAACGCGACACGCTATTGACGCAGGACGAGCTGGATTTTATCCAGGACATGACACACAACCCGCAGCTCAACCTGCGGGATGCATGGTCGAGCCTGACGGTTAATGGCGGCGCACAGATTCGCGATTTGCTCACGCGGCTGGCCGCCCACGACCAGGTCACCATCCAGGCGCAGTTCGACAACCAGCAACTCACCTTCCCGTTGCACCTGGTGGAAGATGAGTTTCATGCTGTGCATTTGCGCCTGGGCGTACCGAGTATTTTTGAAGATGGGCCGATGATCCGCCCATGGCGCCTGGCGCTTGAAACGCCGGTGGCGCTGGAAAACATCAAGGGCTACCCCAGCGCGCTGTGGGTGCACGAAGTGTCATTCAAAGGGGTGCTGGTAGAAGTGCGTGGCCGGGTCAAACCGCCAAAGACCTTTTCTTTGTGGTTCAGCCCTTCCGGCTACGAACGCATCGCCCTGCGCGGTACGCTGGAGCGGGTAACCGCCCGCGGCCTGTTCGCCTATCGCCTGAGCCAAAGCGATGCCGATGAGATCGAACGGCTACGCCAGTTCATCCTGCACCAACACCGCCTGGTGCATCCGCACGTTCACGCCTGAGACTCGGGCTCCAGATGGCCGCTGAGCAGTTGCTGCAAGCGGCGCGGCATCAAGCGTCCGTCATTGCCCAGGCAACCAATCGACGAACCCTCCAGGCTGTGCTCTGCCAGGTCCGACGCTTCTCCAGCCAGTAACAACGGGCAATCGAGGGTGAAGGCCAGGCGATTGAGCCGCGACGCCAACTCTGTGCCAGGAGCGTGGTTGGAAAACAGCACCAAGGCTTGCGGTCGGGTGCGCTCGCAGATCAGCGTCAACTCATCCAGTGGCTGGCCAACGCCCAGGACCTTGACCGCCAGCTTCTCGCTCGACATCAACAAGCCCGCCACCAGCAACTCCAGCTCACGGCACTCTCCGCCAATGGCTGATAGCAATACCCGGGGCGCTGGCGAGGCACAGGCCATTTGCAGGCACCGTGCGACGCGCGAGCGCAGGAAATTGTCGAAGAACAGCCACTCGCTGGCTTGGCCAAAGCGGCCTTGGTGACGTAACAACTGCTTCCACAGCGGGACCAAAATGTCCTGGAACACCACGGTCGTCGAATAGACGCTGAAGATCTGGCCGTACAACCGGTCGAGCTCACGATCATCAAAAGCACTGATGGCCTGCCGCAGTTGCGCCTGCCATTGGCGCCACTCCAGTTCGGTATCGCTGCGTGACGCGGTAGCCGGCTCGTTGGGCTGTGGGTCGCGTGCCAAAAGCTTGCCGACTTTGCTCACCGCCACGCCCCGCTCGATCCAGTCGAGGATGCGGTGCACGGTTTCAATATCGGTGCTTGAGTAAAGTCTGTGCCCACTTTCGGTGCGTAAAGGCTGGATCAAACCGTAGCGACGCTCCCACGCACGCAACGTCACCGGGTTTACGCCTGTGAGTCTTGCCACTTCACGAATCGGAAACAGCCCATCGCAGTCAGTGTGGCTGTCGGGTGTCGTTTCACGAAATGGCGCAGTGATTTCGGGCATCAGCGGTCAAGAAACTTATATGAATTTGAATACTATTTAACGCCGATTGATCTGCATGATTCAAGATCTGCGGCGATCCATCCAAAGTTTCTGGCGTATTTGGGCAAAACCGGAATAATCCTTGCCTGTTCTTTTGCGTCGCTGCACCACCCCGCAGCTTCGTCCGTGCGCCGCCTACCCGGCTCGGCGCACTTGCTGATTTGGAGATATACGATGTCTACCTCACCCGTCACCTTGATGGTTGCGCGCCGCGTGGCCAAGGGTCGCTACGAAGAGTTGATGGCCTGGCTGCGCGAAGGCGAGCAATTGGCGACTGACTTCCCCGGTTACTTGGGTTCCGGCGTGCTGGCCCCACCACCCCATGATGATGAGTTCCAGATCATCTTCCGCTTTGCCGATGAAAAAACCCTACATGCGTGGGAATTCTCCGCCTCGCGCGGCGCGTGGCTAAGCCGTGGCAGCGAGCTGTTTGCCGACCCGTCGGAACACCGCGTCAGCGGTATCGATGGCTGGTTTGGCGCAGTGGGTGCCCGCCCGCCACGCTGGAAACAGGCGGTAGCCATCTGGTTGGCATTTTTCCCGGTATCGTTGCTGTTCAACTTCGGCCTGGGGCCGCTGCTCAGCGAGTTGGACCTGTTCAGCCGCGTACTGGTGAGCACCGCAGCCCTGACCCCGTTGATGGTATATCTCTTTATCCCGCTGTCGACCCACCTGCTGGCGAACTGGCTGCACCCTTCGCCCCCTCGCAAAGTCACTGAAGCCGCCGCTTGAGTACAGGGAGGCCGGGGCGCTGGTATAGTTTGAGCCTGCCAGCGACTTGAGCCTCCCATGAATGCAACCAACGCTCCGATCCTGATCACCGGTGCCGGCCAGCGTGTCGGCCTGCATTGTGCCCAGCGCCTGTTGGATGAAGGCCAATCGGTGATTTTCAGCTACCGCAGCGAACGCCCCGGCGTGCTGGCACTGCGTGAGCGGGGCGCCATCGGCGTGTTTGCCGACTTCTCCAGCGAAGCCGGAGTGCTGGCTTTCATTGGCGCCGTCAAAACCCATACCCAAAGCCTGCGGGCGATCATCCACAACGCTTCCGCCTGGGTCGCCGAAACCCCGGGCGACGAAAGCCGTGCCTTTATCGACATGTTCAGCGTGCACATGCTTGCGCCGTACCTGATCAACCTGCATTGTTCACCGTTGCTGCAACGTTCGACACCCGCCGATATCGTGCATATCAGCGATGACGTGGTGCGCAAGGGCAGCCGGCAGCACATCGCCTATTGCGCCACCAAGGCCGGGCTCGACAGCCTCACGTTATCGTTTGCCGCACAGTTCGCGCCGCTGATCAAGGTCAACGGCATCGCCCCGGCGATGGTGATGTTCAACGAAGGCGATGACGAAACCTATCGCGCCAAGGTCCTGGCCAAGTCGGCCCTGGGCATCGAGCCCGGGCCCGAGGTGATCTACCAGAGCGTGCGTTACCTGCTGGACAACCCCTATGTCACCGGTACCACCCTGACCGTCAACGGCGGGCGGCATATCAAGTAAGCCGTTTTTGAGGATGTTGTATGACATTATCCCTGCCCCACCACTACCGCGAGATCCTCAAGGGCCTGGGCGAAGACCCGCAGCGCGAGGGCCTGCTCGATACGCCCAAGCGCGCGGCCAAGGCCATGCAGTACCTGTGTCATGGCTATGAGCAGAATCTGGAGGAGATCGTCAACGGCGCGCTGTTCGCGTCAGACAATGACGAGATGGTGATCCTCAAGGACATCGAGTTGTACTCGTTGTGCGAGCATCACCTGCTGCCCTTTATTGGCAAGGCCCATGTGGCCTATATTCCGACCGGCAAGGTGCTGGGCCTGTCAAAACTGGCGCGCATTGTCGACATGTTCGCCAGGCGCCTGCAGATCCAGGAGAACCTCACGCGGCAAATCGCCGACGCCATCCAGGACGTGACCCAGGCCGCCGGCGTGGCGGTGGTGATCGAAGCCAAGCACATGTGCATGATGATGCGCGGCGTGGAGAAACAGAATTCAACCATGAACACTTCGGTGATGCTCGGCGCCTTTCGCGAGTCGAACACCACCCGCATGGAGTTCCTGCAACTGATTGGACGGAGCAAGTAGCAATGCCACAACTTCAACCAGGCATGGCGCGTATCCGGGTCAAGGACCTGTGCCTGCGCACCTTTATCGGCATCAACGAGGACGAAATCCTCAACAAACAGGATGTGCTGATCAACCTGACCATCCTGTATGCCGCCCAGGAAGCCGTGCGTGACAACGACATCGACCACGCCCTGAACTACCGCACCATCACCAAGGCCATCATCGCTCACGTCGAAGGCAATCGCTTTGCCCTGCTGGAGCGCCTGACCCAGGAACTGCTGGACCTGGTGATGAGCAACGAATCGGTGCTGTACGCCGAAGTCGAAGTGGACAAGCCCCACGCGCTGCGCTTTGCCGAGTCGGTTTCGATCACTCTGGCCGCCAGCCGCTGATAGCAAGTGAGCCCTATGAACGACCAACAACGCCTCGAACTCGAAGCCGCCGCCTTTCGCCGACTGGTAGCCCACCTGGACAGCCGCAAGGATGTGCAGAACATCGACCTGATGAACCTCGCCGGCTTCTGCCGCAACTGCCTGTCCAAGTGGTACAAGGCCGAAGCCGACGAACGCCAGATCGAGCTCAGCCTCGATGACGCCCGTGAAGTGGTGTACGGCATGCCGTACGCCGAGTGGAAAGCCCAATACCAGCAAGAAGCCAACGCCGACCAACAGGCCGCGTTTGCCAAAGGAAAGCCTCATGACTGATTTGAACACCCTGCGCGCCAGCCTCAACAGCGGCGAACACGTTTTTGCCGACACGTTGGCATTTGTCGCTGCCGGTTATGACTACCAGCCGCAAGCTTTCACCAACGGCGGTGTGGAAAACGCTGCCGGGCAGAACGAAGGTTCGTGCAAGACCCTGGGTTTGGCGCTGCTGGAAGGGTTGAGTGATAAGGAAGCACTGCTGGCGTTTGGTGAGCATTACCGGTCGGTGGTGGCGACGCCTGAGGGCAGTGACCATGGCAATATCCGAGCGTTGATTGCCCATGGGTTGGCCGCAGTGAAGTTTGCTGAACAGCCTCTGACTCGCCGCTGATTTAATAATCAACCCCGCTCAATGTAGGAACCGGGCTTGCCCGCGAGGGCGGTGGTGACTATCACACCGCTATCGCAGGCAAGCCAGCTCCCACATTTGTTTTGCGGTGTCTCGGCTAGATCGCAGGCATAAAAAAACCGGCTTTCGCCGGTTTTTTCAATTTCACAGGTTTAGAACGAAGCGTCCTTCAAACCGTCGAGGTAACGCTCGGCATCCAGGGCCGCCATGCAACCGGCGCCGGCCGAGGTGATGGCCTGGCGGTAAACGTGGTCTGCCACGTCGCCCGCAGCGAAGATACCTTCGATGTTGGTCGCAGTCGCATTGCCTTCACGGCCGCCTTGCACCACCAGGTACCCGTCTTTGGCTTCCAGCACGCCTTCGAACAGCGAGGTGTTCGGGGTGTGGCCGATGGCGATGAACACGCCGTCGACTTTCAGCTCGTCGAAGCTGCCGTCGTTGTTTTTCAGGCGGGCACCGGTCACACCCATGTTGTCGCCCAGGACTTCATCCAGGGTGGCGTTGAGCTTGAGGATGATCTTGCCTTCGGCGACACGGGCGTGCAGCTTGTCGATCAGGATCTTCTCGGCGCGGAAGGTCTCGCGGCGGTGAACCAGGGTCACGGTGCTGGCGATGTTGGCCAGGTACAGCGCCTCTTCCACGGCAGTGTTGCCACCGCCGACCACGGCAACCGGCTTGTTGCGGTAGAAGAAACCATCGCAGGTGGCGCAGGCCGAAACGCCCTTGCCCATGAACGCTTCTTCCGACGGCAGGCCCAGGTAACGAGCACTGGCGCCGGTGGCGATGATCAGCGCATCGCAGGTGTACACACCGCTGTCACCGGTCAGGCTGTAAGGCTTTTTCGAGAAGTCGACCTTGTTGATATGGTCGAAGACGATCTCGGTTTCAAAGCGCTCGGCGTGCTCTTTCATACGCTCCATCAGCACCGGGCCGGTCAAGCCATGGACATCGCCCGGCCAGTTGTCGACTTCAGTAGTGGTGGTCAACTGACCGCCCGCCTGCATGCCGGTGATCAGCAGCGGCTTGAGATTGGCCCGGGCAGCGTAGACAGCGGCGCTGTAACCGGCAGGGCCGGAACCGAGAATAATCACTCGGGAATGACGGGTATCAGACATGACTCACTCCTACCGACCGCCCAGACCACAGGGCGGCGGGAATAAAAAAGGACGGCGAAGCACTTGGGGAAGGCTTTGACTCGCCAGGTCCTGAAAATAATGGGTGCAGCGTATCGAGGGGGGCAAGATTAAGGAAATACGCATTAACAATCCAGCTCATAGGTGTTCTCTATGCGCGCGATTGAGTTAATCGACCCCTTTGTAACCCTGGGTGTCGCCTACCTGCCGGAGCTTTCACATCAGGTGCAAAGCCGGTAAGGTCGGCGCGTTCGCCATTTTGCTCGGAGTATTCCATGCCCGCCCCTGCCCTTTCTGGCCCGCAATACCTGCGTGAAGGCCTCAAACTGGTGTTGAGCCCTGGCCTGCGCCTGTTCGTGCTGCTACCGTTGGCGATCAACCTGGTGCTGTTCGTCGGGTTGATCTATTTTGCCGGCCATCAGTTCAGCCTGTGGGTCGACAGCTTGATGCCGACGCTGCCCCACTGGCTAGGTTTTTTGAATTACCTGTTGTGGCCGCTGTTTGTGGTGCTGGTGGTGCTGATGGTGTTTTTCACCTTCACCATGCTCGCCAATATCATCGCCGCACCGTTCAACGGGTTTCTCGCCGAGAAGGTTGAGGTCGTGGTACGTGGCACCGATGACTTCCCGCCGTTCAGTTGGGCTGAACTGGCCGCCATGGTTCCGCGCACCCTGGCGCGGGAGATGCGCAAGCTGGGTTATTTCCTGCCACGTGCCATCGGCCTGTTTATCCTGTCGTTCATCCCAGTGGTCAACCTGATCGCGGCGCCGTTGTGGCTGTTGTTTGGCGTGTGGATGATGGCGATCCAGTACATCGACTACCCGGCCGACAACCACAAGCTGGGCTGGAACGAAATGCTCGCCTGGCTGCGCCAGAAGCGCTGGCAGAGCATGAGCTTTGGCGGCATTGTTTACCTGGTGCTGCTGGTGCCGGTGGTCAACCTGTTAATGATGCCAGCGGCGGTGGCCGGGGCGACGTTGTTCTGGGTGCGTGAGCAAGGCGCCGAAGCGATGGCGCAGCAAGCGGTGGTCAAGTCATAAATCCATCATCGCACTGACACAATGGCGACATGGCCCACGCCGACACTGTGGGTCATGACGACAGCCTCGCTTCACATCACCCTCATTACCGAAACCTTCCCGCCGGAAATCAACGGGGTGGCCAATACCCTTGGCCGCCTGTGCGAGGGCTTGCGCTCACGCGGCCATCAGGTCGAGCTGGTACGCCCACGCCAGAGTGCCGACCAAACCCGCCCCAGCGACGATGAACTGCTGCTGTGCCGCGGCTGGCCACTGCCGGGCTACCCAGGGCTGCAATGGGGCCAATCGTCAATGCGTAAGTTATTGCGACGCTGGACGCGCCAGCGCCCCGATGTGCTGTATATCGCCACGGAGGGGCCGCTGGGGCTCTCGGCGTTGCGCGCCGCACGGCGCTTGGGCATCAGCGTGGTCAGCGGCTTTCATACCAATTTCCAGCAGTATTCGAACCAGTATGGCTTGAGCCTGTTGAGCCGCGTGGTCACCCATTACCTGCGCTGGTTTCATAACCGCTCAAGCCTGACCCTGGTGCCAAGTGCCAGCCAGCGCCTGGAGTTGGAGCGCCGGCATTTTGAGCGCCTGGACCTGTTGTCCCGGGGGGTCGACAGCCAATTGTTCCACCCGGCCAAGCGCGATAACACACTACGTGAAAGCTGGGGGTTGAGCAGTAACCAGATCGCCGTACTGCATGTCGGGCGACTGGCCCAGGAAAAGAATCTGGGCTTGCTCAAACGCTGCTTCGACACCCTGCAGGACAGGTACCCGCTACGCCAGATGAAACTGATCGTCGTCGGCGATGGTCCGCAGCGGGCCATGATGGAGAAGGACCTGCCCGAAGCGGTTTTCTGCGGTGCCTTGCGCGGTGAGGAACTGGCGCGGCACTACGCATCCGGCGATATGTTCCTGTTCCCCAGCCTGACCGAAACCTTCGGCAACGTGGTATTGGAAGCCATGGCGTCGGGGCTTGGAGTAGTAGCTTATGACCAGGCTGCCGCAAGCCAGCATCTACGCCACGGCTACAACGGCGTGCTGGCGATGCCAGGGGATGAGCGTGCGTTTTGCGAGGCCGCCAACTGGCTACTGGAGGATGCAGAAGGTTTACGCCGTATGCGACTGAACGCCCGCCAGCATGCCAGCCGCCAGGGCTGGCCGGCGATTATCGAGCAATTCGAGCAGCAGTTACGCGGTGTGTGTGCGCAGCGTTATGCCCTCTCAGCGCAACCTTACGTGCCTTGAAGGCGTATTTCGCAACAGGCAGGGAAGCGCCTGGGGTACGCCCTTTAAGTTTTGCCTAATATTTAAAATAGGAACCAGCAGCCGTGCGGTGCCAATCAGAAGCACCTGCAATAGAGCAGGCCTTTCAACGAATAGAGAGACCGCGAAATGGCAATTTATGGAATGGGTGTACGCAATGGCGTGAACATGCCAACGGCACAATGGACCCAACAGCAACAATGGCTGGATCAATCCCGCGCAGAGCCGTCAACTTACGGCCAGCCAGGGCATAAAGACGCACTCAAGACTGATCACAGCAAAGAGCTGAACAAGCGCCCAGAGTATTAATCACTGAGGCGAAGTGCTCCCTGTGACCCTCACAGGGAGCACTTCCCTTACACCAGCGTTGTCAGCGCCTCACGACTGAAGGGCAAGATGTCACCCTCGCGCCCTTCGCGTACCTTCACGGCCCAATCCGGGTCCACCAGCAGCGCACGGCCTACGGCCACGAGGTCGAACTCATCGTTGTTCAGGCGCTCCAGCAGTTTCTCCAGGCTGGCAGGCTGGGCGACCTTGTCGGTGTTGACCATGAACTGCAGGAACTCGCCATCCAGGCCCACGCTGCCCACCGTGATGGTTGGCTTGCCGGTGAGCTGACGCGTCCAGCCGGCCAGGTTGAGGTCGGAGCCTTCAAATTCCGGCTCCCAGAAACGGCGAGTGGAGCAGTGGAAAATATCCACGCCAGCGTCAGCCAGTGGCTTGAGGAACTCACCCAACGCTTCAGGGGTTTGTACCAGGCGCGCGGTGTAGTCCTGCTGCTTCCACTGGGAGAAACGCAAGATGATCGGAAAATCCGGGCCGACAGCGGCGCGGGTCGCCTGGATCAGTTCGATGGCAAAGCGCGAGCGGTTGGCCAGGCTGCCACCGTATTCGTCGGTGCGCTGGTTGCTGCCTTCCCAGAAAAACTGGTCGACGAGGTAGCCGTGGGCACCGTGGATTTCCACGCCGTCCATGCCGATCGCCTGGGCATCCTTGGCCGCTTGGGCGAAGGCGTTGATCACCTCCTTGATGTCCTGTTTGGTCATGCCGTGCACAACGACATTGCCGTCCTTGAGCTTTTCCATCGGGCCATAAGCCGGCACACTGGCGTCAGGCTCGGTGCCGATACGGCGCACACTGCCCACATGCCACAGCTGCGGGACAATCTTGCCGCCTTCAGCGTGGACCGCATCGACCACTTTCTTCCAGCCAGCCAAGGCGGCTTCACCGTAAAAATGCGGCACGTTGGGGTAGCCGTTGGAGGCTGGATGATCGACCACCGTGCCTTCAGTGATGATCAAGCCCACACCGGCAGCGGCACGGCGACGGTAGTACTCAATGACTTTGGAGTTGGGTACGCCACCTGGGGAGAACGAGCGGGTCATGGGCGCCATGACCACGCGGGTCGACAGTTGCAATGCACCGAGCTGGAAGGGTTTGAACAAGGCTTGGACGGGCATGGAACGCTCCACGGGGGACTGAATTTATGATGCGGATAATATGGAGAGCTTGCAGCGCTGAGTAGCACTATTGATCTAAATGATTAAGGGGTAAAAGCGGGACGCGGAGCGTCCAGGGTGGCATTCCCACGCAGAGCGTGGGAACGATCAACGCAGAGCGTGGGAACGATCAGGCCGTCACTGGCGTCAGCTCAGGGCTTTTTCGATGGCCTGGATGATGGAGGGATCTTCTGGGGGCGTACGGGGTGAGAAGCGCGCAAGTACGCGGCCATCTTTACCTAACAGGAATTTCTCGAAGTTCCAGGTGATATCCCCGGGGAATTCAGCGCCCTCGCCCGCCAGCAAGCGGTACAACTGGTGCCGATCAGGGCCGTTGACGTCGATCTTGCTGCCCAGTGGAAAGGTCACGCCGTAGTTCAGGCTACAGAACTCGCGGATTTCTTCCTCGCTGCCCGGTTCCTGACCGGCAAACTGATTGCACGGCAAGCCGAGCACCGTAAACCCTTGGCCCTTGTACTGCTGGTAGAGGTTCTCCAACGCCGCGTATTGCGGGGTCAAACCACATTTGGACGCCACATTGACCACCAGCACGACTTGGCCCTTGAAAGGCGCCAGCGGTAGCGCTTGTCCGTCCAAGGCTTTGAGTTTCAGATCGTGGAAAGCACTCATGACGAACTCCAGATATCCCATGTTCTTTGCATTGCAGCCCTTCGGAGCTTACAACCGGCAAAGCTGCAATCATAGACGCCGATGACGAAACTCGCCTGCAGGTTACTGAGCGGTCGGCCAGGGCAAAATCGGAATCGCCGTCACCGCATTCTGCGGGCTGCCTTCGATCAGGCGGTCGCTGTAGACCAGATACACCAAGGTGTTGCGCTTCTTGTCGAGGAAACGCACGACCTGCATGGTCTTGAACACCAGGGAGGTGCGCTCCTTGAACACTTCGTCGCCGTCCTTGAGCTCACCCTTGAAGTGGATCGGGCCCACCTGGCGGCAGGCGATCGAGGCTTCGGCACGGTCTTCGGCCAGGCCCAGGCCGCCCTTTACGCCGCCGGTCTTGGCGCGGGACAGGTAGCACGTCACGCCATCGACCTTGGGGTCGTCAAACGCTTCGACCACAATCCGATCGTTGGGGCCGACGAACTTGAACACCGTCGACACCTGGCCGACCTCTTCGGCCGAGGCCAGCAGTGGCATGGCCAGCAGCAGGCCGAGCAATCCCTTCATCACGCGCATCGTGTATTTCCTATGGTTAGACCAGGATCAGGTTGTCGCGGTGAACCAGTTCCGGTTCTGCCATATAACCCAAGAGTCCGACAATGGCGTCGGAGGGTTGTCCGATAATCTTCTGTGCTTCCAGGGCGCTGTAGTTGGCCAGGCCGCGCGCAATCTCGCGACCGTCTGGCGCAACGCACACCACCATCTCGCCACGGCGGAAGCTGCCCTGCACCAACTTCACACCCACCGGCAGCAGGCTCTTGTTGCCCTGGGACAACGCCGCTACTGCGCCTGCGTCCAGCACCAGGGTGCCACGGGTTTGCAGATGACCGGCCAGCCATTGCTTGCGCGCCGCCAGCATGCCGCGCTCCGGCGAAAGCAACGTACCGATGCGCTCACCGGCCTTGAGGCGATCGAGCACGCGCTCCAGGCGCCCGCCGACGATGATGGTGTGGGCCCCCGAACGCGCGGCCAGGCGCGCAGCGCGCAGCTTGGTCTGCATGCCACCGCGGCCCAGGGCACCGCCGACACTGCCGGCGACCGCATCCAGCGCCGGGTCATCGGCGCGGGCTTCATAGATAAGCTGGGCATCGGGGTTGTTGCGCGGGTCGGCGTCGAACATGCCATCGCGGTCGGTGAGGATCACCAACAGGTCGGCTTCCACCAGGTTGGCCACCAGGGCGGCCAGGGTGTCGTTGTCACCGAAGCGGATTTCGTCGGTGACCACGGTGTCGTTCTCGTTGATGACCGGGATAACCTTGAGCTCCACCAGCGCGCGCAGGGTACTGCGGGCGTTGAGGTAGCGCTTGCGGTCGGACAGGTCGTCGTGGGTCAGCAGCACCTGCGCCGTGTGGCGGCCGTGCTCGGCAAAGCTGGATTCCCAGGCTTGCACCAGGCCCATCTGGCCGATGGCGGCGGCGGCTTGCAGTTCGTGCATCGCGCTGGGTCGCGCGGTCCAGCCGAGGCGGCTCATCCCGGCGGCAACCGCTCCGGACGACACCAGCACCAACTCAACGCCTGCTTCATGCAAGGCCACCATCTGCTCGACCCAGACGCTCATGGCTGCGCGATCCAGACCTTTGCCATCCGCCGTCAACAGCGCACTGCCGATTTTCACGACCCAACGCTGCGCACCTGTCACTTTGCTCCGCATCATCTTCAACCTTAGAGTGAGGGCCGCGCGACCCAGCGCTGCCCATAACGTTATACCCGGATACCAAAACGCCGCTCCAAGGAGCGGCGTTCAAGTTTATCGCAACGGATCAGTCACGCACGTAAATGATTTCCGGACCGTCTTCATCATCCACGTCTTCTTCGTCCCAATCATCGTCGCCGATGTCGTGGACCGACTTCACGCCGCTGCGGCGCAGGGCGCGCTGGTCGTCCAGGGCCTGCAACTGGGCGCGGGCTTCGTCTTCGATCTGCTGGTCGAGCTCGGCGAGTTCGGCCTTGTACACCGGGTCGGCCGCCAGGCGGTCGGCACGGTCTTCCAGGTAACGCATGATGTCGCGGGTCAGGCGCTCGGTGCCTTCTTTGGCGATGGCCGAGATGACGTAGACCGGACCTTCCCACTCCAGGCGATCAACGATCTCCTTGACGCGCTCTTCGTGCTCTTCTTCCAGGATCTGGTCGCACTTGTTCAGTACCAACCAGCGATCGCGCTCGGCCAGGGCCGGGCTGAACTTGGTCAGTTCGCTGACGATGACTTCGGCGGCATCGGCGGCACTGGTGTCATCCAGCGGCGCCATATCGACGAGGTGCAGCAGCAAACGGGTGCGGGACAAGTGCTTGAGGAAGCGGATACCCAGGCCTGCGCCGTCGGAAGCGCCTTCGATCAGGCCAGGAATGTCGGCAACCACGAAGCTTTTCCAGCGGTCTACGCTGACCACACCCAGGTTTGGCACCAGGGTCGTGAACGGGTAGTCGGCAACTTTCGGCTTGGCGGCCGATACCGAGCGAATGAAGGTACTTTTACCCGCGTTCGGAAGGCCCAGCAGGCCCACGTCCGCCAGTACTTTCATTTCCAGCTTGAGGTCACGCTGCTCGCCGGGCTTGCCCGGCGTGGTCTGGCGCGGTGCACGGTTGGTACTGGACTTGAAGCGGGTGTTACCCAGACCGTGCCAGCCGCCCTGCACAACCATCAGTTTCTGGCCGGCCTTGGTCAGGTCGCCAATTACTTCCTGGGTCGCGGAGTCGATGATCGTGGTGCCGACCGGTACGCGCAGTACCAGGTCTTCACCTTTTTTACCGGTGCAGTCGGTGCTGCCGCCGTTGGAGCCACGCTCGGCATCGAAGTGCCGGGTGTAACGGTAGTCGACCAGAGTGTTGAGGTTCTCGTCGGCCATCATGTAGATGGAACCGCCGTCACCGCCGTCACCGCCGTTCGGGCCACCGTTTTCGATGAATTTTTCGCGACGGAAACTCATGCAACCGTTACCGCCGTCGCCTGCTTTTACTCGGATGGAAACTTCATCAACGAACTTCATAACAAAACGCCTCTCGCCGCATGGACGAGCTTAAGAAACCAAGACATAAGACTCTTGCAAAAATGAGCGCAGCGACCTCAATCAGCGACCGCAAACCAGCGCCTGAGCTCATCACAGACAGCTTTGCAAGAGACTCACTCCACAAACGAAAAAGCCCCGTCGCAAGACAGGGCTTTTCCAGCGATCTCGCAATTAAGCTGCGACAACGCTCACGTAACGGCGGTTGAACGCGCCCTTTACTTCGAACTTGATCACGCCTTCGATTTTAGCGAAGAGGGTGTGATCTTTACCCATGCCAACACCGTAACCGGCGTGGAATTGGGTGCCGCGCTGACGCACGATGATGTTGCCCGGAATGATTTTCTGGCCGCCATACATCTTCACGCCAAGGCGTTTGGCTTCTGAGTCGCGACCGTTACGGGTACTACCACCAGCTTTTTTGTGTGCCATGAGTCAATTCTCCTAGTGAGGAATTAGGCTGAAATTAAGCCTGAATACCGGTGATTTTGATCTCGGTGTACCACTGGCGGTGGCCCATACGCTTCATGTGGTGCTTACGACGACGGAACTTGATGATGCGGACTTTATCGTGACGACCTTGGGAGATCACTTCAGCCACAACGGTAGCGCCAGCAACAACTGGAGCGCCGATGTTCACGTCATCGCCATTGGCGACCAACAGAACGCGATCAAAAGTAACGGATTCGCCAGTAGCGACTTCCAGTTTCTCGATCTTCAGGTATTCACCTGGGGCGACTTTGTATTGCTTGCCACCAGTAACAATTACTGCGTACGACATGGTATTTCTCCGATAATCCTGCTCACCCAGCGCTTTATAAGAAGAGGTATTGGCTGGCATGGCTGCATGGGATGGACGTCCCGAATGCAATTGCGTAAGGCAGGTGCTGCCCAGGAAGTTCAGGGTGCGCGATTGTACGCAAGGTAAAGAGGTGTTGCAAGGGGCCGTCTATCGCGCCTTGACACTGCGGGGTGAGGGTCCTAGCATGCCGCGCAACCCTTCTGGAGCGACTGTCGCTGATGCAACCCCAAGCTTTCTACCGCGCGGTCGCGGACGATTTTAGCGCCGTCGACGGCATCATCAAGCAGCAGCTGACGTCTAAAGTGCCGCTGGTCTCCAAAATTGGCGACTACATTACGTCGGCGGGCGGCAAACGCCTGCGTCCTTTATTAGTGTTGCTGTGCGGCAAGGCCCTGGGCCGTCAAGGCGACGACCTGCGCCTGCTGGCTGCCACCATCGAATTCCTGCACACCGCCACCCTGCTGCATGACGACGTGGTCGACATGTCCGGCATGCGCCGTGGTCGCGAGACCGCAAACGCGATGTGGGGCAACGCGCCCAGCGTGTTGGTGGGCGACTTCCTGTATTCGCGTTCGTTCGAAATGATGGTCGAGCTGGGCTCGATGCCCGTGATGAAGATTCTTTCACAGGCCACACGCATCATCGCCGAAGGCGAAGTGTTGCAGTTGTCCAAAGTCCGCGACGCCAGCACCACCGAAGAAACCTATATGGAAGTGATTCGCGGCAAAACCGCGATGCTCTTCGAAGCCTCTACCCACAGTGCCGCCGCGCTGTGTGGCGCCACCGCCGAACAGGCCGAGGCGCTGCGCACGTTCGGTGACCACCTGGGCGTGGCGTTCCAACTGGTGGATGACCTGCTCGATTACAAGGGCGACGCCGAAACCCTGGGCAAGAACGTCGGTGACGACCTGGCCGAGGGCAAGCCGACCTTGCCGCTGATCTACACCATGCGCGAAGGCACGCCGGAACAGGCCGCTCTGGTGCGCAAGGCGATCCAGAAAGGCGGGATCGAAGACCTGGAAGCCATCCGTGCCGCCGTGGAAGCCTCGGGTTCCCTGGAGTACACCGCGCAACTGGCGCGTGGCTACGTGGCGCGGGCGATCACCTGCCTGGAAGCGCTGCCGGCCAGTGAATACCGGGATGCCCTGGTTGAGCTGAGTGAGTTTGCGGTCGCCCGTACTCACTGATTCCGCGCTGTTTAATGTGGGAGCTGGCTTGCCTGCGATAACTGGAGTGAATTCACTGCCACTATCGCAGGCAAGCCAGCTCCCACATTAGGACGAGTCCAACCCCATCCGCGTTTAAAACCCTATATAATGTGCGACTTTTAGCCATCCCTGACTTTCTAGGAGCTTTAGTGAGCACGTTGCCTCCCTGCCCCAAATGCAATTCCGAATACACCTACGAAGACGGCGCCCAGCTGATCTGCCCGGAATGCGCCCATGAATGGTCCGCCACTGGCGAGGCCGAAGTGGTTGGCGATGAAACCGTGAAGAAAGACTCTGTGGGCAACGTCCTGCAGGACGGCGACACCATCACCGTGATCAAAGACCTCAAGGTCAAGGGCACTTCCCTGGTGGTCAAAGTCGGCACCAAGGTCAAGAACATCCGCCTGTGCGACGGCGACCACGATATCGATTGCAAGATCGACGGTATCGGCCCCATGAAGCTCAAGTCCGAGTTCGTGCGCAAAGTCTGATCCTGCTGCATTCCATCCCGCGCCCGCCGCGGGGTGGCGTTTTGCCCTCTGCGTTGATCGAACACAATACCCACACAGAAAAAAACAGAAACTGCCAATAGACGCTTGCTATTCTACGAATAAGAATTATTCTCATTGAAACCCATCAAGGAGAACGACCATGACTTATTTGATAGATGCCTGGCTGGATCGCCCTCACCCTTACCTGCGAATCCTGCATCGGGAAACCGGTGAAGTCTGTGCGGTGCTTGAAGAAGAAGCGCTGAACGAGCTGCAGGACCAGGGCGATCTGGACGTCAATGGCCTGAGTTCCAGTGAGCCTGGGGTGCTGAAGGAAGTGGTGAGGAATCTGTTTCTGTTCTGCTATGCACGAGCGTTGCGCCCGGCGACGGAGCTTAATGGCAAGTTCCATCCATGAAGAAACTGGCAAATGCCTGTTGGGGCGAACGCGTTCGTCCCAACAGGTAACCAGCGGGTCTTACAGAACGTCGAGCAGCTCGACGTCGAATACCAGAACGCTGTGCGGCGGGATGCTGCCAACGCCTTGAGCGCCGTAAGCCAGTTCGCTCGGCACGTACAGGCGCCATTTGCTGCCGGCATTCATCAGTTGCAGGGCTTCGGTCCAGCCGGCGATCACGCCGCCAACCGGGAATTCTGCAGGCTGGCCGCGCTCGTAGGAGCTGTCGAACACAGTGCCGTCGATCAGGGTGCCGTGGTAGTGAGTACGCACTTGGTCTTCACGGGTCGGCTTGGCGCCGGTACCAGCCGTCAGCACTTCAAATTGCAGGCCGGAAGCCAGGGTGGTGATGCCATCACGCTTGGCGTTTTCCGCCAGGAAAGCCAGGCCAGCGCCTGCTGCAGCTTCAGCCTTGGCAGCGGCTTCGGCTTGCATGATTTCACGGATCACTTTGAAGCTGGCCGCCATTTGCTCTTGGTCAACACGGCTAGGCTTGCCTGCGAACGCGTCGGTCAGGCCGGCCAGGATCGCGTCCAGGCTGACGCCCGGTGGCGGGTTGTCACGCAGTTGGTCGCCCAACTGACGGCCAATACCGTAGCTGACGCGGGTTTCGTCGGTGGACAGATTAACTTCGGACATGAAGAGGCTCCGCTGTAGGACGCCACAGTTTCCCGCGCCGCCCAGAACTAAAAGGGCCCGCAGACTAGCACACATGAGCGGGCCGTGATCAGCCCCACCCCGGCTACCAAAGCGCCAGATCATAGGTCAGGTACAACCGGTAGTTGTCCCGGTCACTGGCATAGGTTGAGCGATAAGTGGCCTTGCGCACCTCCACACCCAGGCCTTTGAAGGTGCTGTCCTGAACCACGTACCGCAGATTCGTGTCGGATTCCCACTCCCGTGCCTCACGCCCTTTGAAGTCGCCGTTTTGCCCTTTGTAGTAGCGGGTCATGAAACTCAAGCCAGGCAGTACCGCCGCCAAGTCATAGTCGTAGCGCAGCATCCAGGTTTGCTCACCCGCCTGGATGAACTTGCCCACACCCGCGTTACTAAAGGAATACAACGTCGACACACTTGCATATGGCAACGCCGTCTCGCCACTGACTTTCTGATAGCCCACACCCAGCGCCTGCGCACCCAGGCGATAGGTAAACAGGCCGCTGAACATGTCACTGTCGACTGCACCGTTACGTGCCTCACCGGCTTCACTGCTGATGAAATAGCGCAAGTCGCTGGTCAGCGTGCCCCGGCCCAACGGCTGCTTATGCACAAGGCCGAAGAATTGCTGGCGGTAGAATTCGCGCATTTCGCCGTAGTACCACGTGCCACTGAGCTTTGGCGTAAAGGCGTAGGTGGCGCCAGCGAAATCGAAGTCACTGCCCTTCTTGCCACTGTAGCCCTGGGGATAAATATCCACGCTGTCGGTGGAGTTACGCAGCTTGAATTTATCCAGGTGCCCGGCGTGCAGGTACAGGTCGCGAATGCCGGTGTATTCCACTTGAGTGCCCTGGAAGGTCTGCGGCAACAGGCGGCCATCGTTGTGCACCAGCACCGGGATCTTTGGCAGCAACGTACCGGTTTTCACCACCGCGTCGCCCCAGCGCAGCTTGGCCGTGACTCCCAGGCTGGAAAACTCGCTGGCCGCATGACCATCGTCATGCACCGGCAGCAAACCCGTGCCGGCGTGGGTCGGGCTGGAGTCCAGACGCAAGCCCGCCAGCCCCAGGGCATCCAGGCCAAACCCAACAGTGCCCTCGGTATAACCTGACTGCAGATTGAGCAGAAAGCCTTGGGCCCACTCCTTGCGGTCTTCGCCCCCGTCGCGGTAGCCGTCGTTGAAGTAGAAGTTACGCAAGGTCAATCGGCCTTGGGAATCCTCCCAGAACCCCTGGGCCATTACTGCAGGCGACAAGCTCGCTAGCAACCCCGCGGAGACTATTCCCCCCCTCGTGAAAAAATCACGCATAAACCGTTCCTCAATGCCGTGTTGTGTTTTTTTATGGGCAGTTGCGCAGGCGCGACAGGCTGGACGGCATGTCGCGTTGCAGCGGACACTAACGGCTCATCAACTGCCCCACAACGTTATGCGAGAAGCGCATCAGGCTATGCGTGAAGCACCCGCCGCCCTTGCCAACCGACAGGAAGAACACGGTGAATCTCAAGCAACTCGAAGCTTTCAAAGCGATCATGTCTACCGGCTCGACCATCGGTGCCGCGACACGCATGGGCCTCTCGCAATCGGCGGTCAGCCGCCTGCTGAGCCAGTTGGAAGAGCATGTGGGTTTTGCCCTGTTCCTGCGCAAGAAAGGCCGCCTGATGGCCACGCCAGAGGCGGAGGAACTGCTCACCGAAGTCGCCGGACTGGTCGATGGGATGCAGCGTATCCAGCGCCTGGCTGACGAGATGCGTGTAGGGCGTTCGCGCAAAAGCCTGCTCAAGGTCGCGGTACCCACCAGCATGACCCAGGAGCTGTTGCCACGCATCGTGGCGCAGTTTCTCAAGGAGCATGACGACATTGTCGTGGAACTGCTGACCGGTTCTTACGACACGATCGAGCGTGCGGTGCTGGACCGTTCCGCCGACCTGGGCTTTGTACGCCTGCCCACGGAAATACCTGACTTCGATGTCGAGCCGGTGCTACAAACCGAAGGCGTCTGCGTGATGCCCGCCGACCATCCGCTGACCCGTCACGCCTGCATCCAAGTGCAGCACCTGCGCGATGTGCCGTTGGTGATGCTCGGCCGGCAACGCGCATTGCGGGCCGAGCTGAACCAGGTGTTTCGTGCCGCCAACCTCACACCGCAGGTGCGGGTCGAGGTGCACTCGGTCGGGGCAGCGTGCAGCTTCGTTGCCGAGGGCCTGGGGGTGTCGATCGTCAATGGTCTGCTGGCCAGCCACTTCCGGCATTTGCCCATCGTCACCCGCCCGTTTCGCCCGGCGCTGCCCTACGCATTCGGCCTGGCGTTTCGCGCCAATGAGCCGCGCTCGCAACTGGTACACGCGTTTG
This sequence comes from Pseudomonas sp. PA-4-8C, assembly GCF_021606625.1. NCBI lineage: Bacteria > Pseudomonadati > Pseudomonadota > Gammaproteobacteria > Pseudomonadales > Pseudomonadaceae > Pseudomonas > Pseudomonas sp. PA-4-8C. Next base: position 2,786 of record NZ_WKCD01000046.1, on the reverse strand, counting down.
CCGAGCACCTCAAGCAGGGTCTGGCCGCACAAAACGCATAGCCCAACCCACCCCACGCATAACGTTGTCGTCGCGAAAACTTTGCCCTAGTGTCCGCCCCACACGTGTCACCCCTATAACAATAACGGCGCACGCCGGGGCCACTAGCATGAGCGAATCCCAGAGCATCCCTACCCAAGCAGCGGTGGGAAATACCACGCAACGCAAGCAGATCAATCCCGCCATCATCCTGCTGAGCATCGTCCTGCTCGCAGTGGCGTTTACCTACGCGGTGAACTCGGGCACGTTCCAGCGCCAGAATGGCCTGGTGATACCGGGCTCTTACCAGGTGCTGGAAAAACACGACTCCCTGGGCCAACTGTTCAGCCTGGAGCCGCGCAAAGCCGGCGACACCGTGGCCCGCCCGGTGTCCTTGGTGGAAGGTTTCATGGCCATTCCCCAGGGCATCGAGAAACGTGCGGCGCTGATTTTCATGGTGCTGTTCATCGGTGGCATGTTCGGGGTGCTGAACAAGGCCGGAGTGATCGACGCCGGGCTGGAACGCATGCTGGGCCTGACCCGGGGTAATATCTACGTGCTGGTGCCATGCCTGATGCTGGTGTTTTCCGCCGGCAGTACCTTCATGGGGCTGGCCAAGGAATTTATCCTCATCGTGCCGTTGATGGTTGCCATGGCTAATCGGCTGGGGCTGTCGAACCTGATCGGGCTGGCCATCGTCACGATCTCGGTGAAGATCGGCTACCTGGCTTCTATTTCCAATCCCGTGGCGCTGTCCGTGGCGCAGCCGATGGTCGGGCTGCCGATCTTCAGTGGCCTGAGCATGCGTGTGCTCGCCTACTGCAGCTTCCTGCTGGTGGGCATTGCCTTCGTGCTGTGGAGTATTCGCAAGCACGGTTACGATGCCACGGCGCAGATCACTTTCGAAAGTACGCCGCTGCCCCTTCGCCATCTGATCAACCTGATCGTACTGCTGACGGGCATCGCTTTCCTGGTCTACGCCTCCAACCGCTGGGGCTGGAAATACCATGAGCTGTCGGCGTTCTACCTGCTGCTGACGCTGGCCTTCAGTGTGATCGCCGGGCTCGGCGCGAGCACTGCTGCCAGTGCCTTTGTCGATGGCATGAAGAAGGTGCTGATCGCCGGCGTGTTGATCGGCCTGGCCACCGCCGTAGAGATCATCCTCAGTACCGGCCAGGTACTGGACACCATCGTCAACAGCCTGGCCAACCTGGTGGGCGACCACGGCCCGATCGTGTCGGCCTATGGCATGTTCTTCGCGCAACTGGGGCTCGATGTACTGATCCCATCCACCTCAGGCCAGGCGGCGGTGACCATGCCGATCTTCGGGCCCTTGGGCCAGTTGTCCGGCGTCAGCCCGCAGACCACGGTGTTCGCATTCTTGATGGGCAACGGCCTGACCAACATGATCACCCCCACCTCCAGCGGCCTGCTGGTGCTGTTGGCCACCGCCAATGTCGGCTGGGGCCAATGGGCGCGTTACATCCTGCCGCTGTTCCTGATCTACGCCGTGCTGGCGATGGTGTTGCTGGCCATTGCGGTGACGAGCGGGTACTGAATCGATGAGTGTTATCTGCATGCAAATTCTGCCTGACCAAATGATCCCGATGCGTGACGGCATCCACCTGGCCACCGATATTTACCTGCCAGCGGGCGGCAAAGGGCCGTTTCCGGTGGTGATCGAACGCACGCCCTACGACAAAAGCAAGCCCTCGCGCTCGGAAAAACAGCTCGACGGCCAACACATCTCCCGTGCACAAATGGCCGCACGGTTTACCGAGCAAGGCTTTGTCGCGATCTTCCAGGACTGCCGTGGGCGCTACGCCTCCGAAGGCACGTTCACCAAATACACGGCCGAGGGTGAGGACGGTTTCGACACCCTGGCCTGGATCGTCCAACAGCCCTGGTGCAACGGCAGGATCGGCAGCATGGGCCTGTCCTACGCGGCCCACACGCAGTTGGCGATGGCCTGCCTGCACCCACCGGGCCTTGGCAGCATGGTGCTGGACAGCGGCGGCTTCGCCAATGCTTACCAGTGCGGGATTCGCCAAGGCGGCGCCTTTGAACTCAAGCAAGCGACCTGGGCCTTTCGCCAGGCCAAGGAAAGCCCGGCGGCCCTGGCCAACCCTCAGATTCGTGAGGCGTTAGAGCAAGAGGATATCCATCAGTGGTTCACGCGCATGCCATGGCAACCCGGCCAATCGCCGCTTCGCCACGTGCCGGAATACGAAACCTATGTGTTGGACCAATGGGCCCAGGGCACCTTCAGTGAATATTGGCAACAGTCCGGCATCTACGCCGAAGGCCACTACGCGCAACTGCCCGATATCCCGGTACTGTTCATGTCCAGCTGGTACGACGCCTACGTCAGTTCAACCCTGGCCAACTACCGCGCCTTCACCCAGAACGGCACTGCCCGCCAGCGGTTGGTGATGGGCCCATGGCTGCATGGCGACCGCAATATCAGCCACAGCGGCGATGTGGAGTTCGGCCAGCAAGCCACCTTCGATGGGCAGGTCGATCAGGATTGGCTCAGTTGCCGCCTGGCGTGGTTCGAGCATTCCCTCAAACCATCGCCTCACACCACGACGGCCAGCGTGCAGGTGTTCCTGATGGGCGGTGGCAGCGGTAACCGCGATGAGAACGGACGTTTGCAGCATGGCGGCCGCTGGCTGCACACCACGCAATGGCCACTCCCCGGCAGCCAGACATTGACCCTCTACCTGAATGCACACAGGCAGTTGAGCCGCACGGCACCTGTCGAGGCT
>NZ_WKCD01000459.1:0-2366 GCF_021606625.1 Pseudomonas sp. PA-4-8C | reverse complement strand
TAGATTGGCACCCCACAGTTTTTTTTTACAAGCAGAAGACGGCATGCGAGATACCAGCGACAGTCTCGTGGGCTCGGAGATGTGAAAAAGAGACAGGACTAAGGCAATTCGCCCGCCTCAACCCGAAACGCAATCTATTGTGGGAGGAGGCCCCCGATAGCCGTGTGTCAGCCAATACAACTGGTGACTGACACACCTATATCGGGAGCAAGCCCCCTCCCACATTTGTTCTGCGGTGTGCTCGCGAGATTGTTCGCTCAACGGCTCGGTGTCATCGCCTGCGGCAAGTCATCCACCACGGCTTTGCCCCTCTCATACAGATAATGCGCGGCCCATGCGTATTGGTCGCCGCGAAAACCTACCAACGACCATTAGGAGTTTTCTCTGTAGGAAAAACCTGTCATGACGAATTTTAATGGCTGGGCTGATGAAGTTTCGCTTTTTCGCAAATGGTGGGCTTAGTTAAATGGACGCTATGAGTAACTACCGTACAGGATTGCGATGAATATGAATGTCAGTCATTTTCGCCAGGGAGTATCTAAAGTCAGGCTTTCAAAAGATGCATTTGCTGAGCTATTGACGGTAAGGGAGTTATTCGAGACTGTAAGTCAAGGTGTTAGATTCGATACCAAGGTCGCTTACATTAATCCTTTACAGTCAAGCGTGCTGAGAGAGGAGCTGAATAGAATACGAAATATGATCGATCATGAAAGTCATGTCTTGATTCTCGATGGCTTTAAGGTGGATAAACTTTCAACGTTCAAATCTCTGGTGTGGACATTCAGTTCCTTACTCGGTGTCCCAATGGTACAGAATCATCTTGGTCATAAAGTGATTGAGGTTTATGACCGAGGTGGCAAAAGCATTGAGGCAGGTGCGAGATACCATCAGACCCGTCAAGGCGCCTATATACATAACGATGGTGTGAGCGACCCGCTGCCTATCGATTACTTGATCCTGGCCTGTGGACAGAAAGCACTTTTAGGAGGTGAGAGCATTCTCATCGATGCAAGCGCGGTATACGCGGAGTTGATGGCGTTCCCAGACGTATTGGAAGAGCTCAAATGCGACTTCTTTTTTGAGAACCGCGGCATGTCAGAGGATGAGCAACTGTTTAAAGCCCCCATCCTCTACTTTTCCAGTGAAGGTATTCCACTGATCAGATACTTTCGAGTCTACATTGAGTCAGCTCACCTTAAGGCAGGAGTGCCTTTAACAGCAGCTAAAACCCAGGCACTGGACTTTCTGGATACTGTTCTCGATCAGTCATCGGTTCAGCATCGAGTACTGCTGGAGCCAGGGCAAGTGCTTATTTCAGCCGATAACAAGTTTCTGCATACGCGTACGAACTTCATTGATATGAACGCTCCTCGTTCCGAGATCAATGATGCTGAGCCTTTGAGTGATCTGAATCGTTATATGCTACGGCTGTGGTTACGCAAACAATGATGCTTCGGTATTCATAACGTAAGTCCTCCCATATCCGCCATAAGCCGAGCCCATGGACACCTCCGATATTGCGATCACGTTGGTCTTGGTCTCTGCCTTTATGCACGCCACTTGGAATGCCGTAGTTCGCGCCGGTAGCAGTCGCTTCATGACCTTGGCCATGGTCGACGGCACCGCGCTAGTGATATGCCTGCTGGCGTTGCCGTTTGTCAGTGTGCCTAGCCTGGAGGTATGGGGCTATATACTCGTCTCTGTGGTGCTCAATACGGTCTACCGGCTATTTTTGATTAAAGCGTACGAAACGGGTGACTTCGGTCAGGTTTACCCGGTGATGCGTGGGGTGCCGCCCGTATTGGTCGTGCTGTTTTCTTACTTTCTGCTGCATGAACAGTTGTCCTCCCAGGCGTTGACGGGAGTGTTGCTGATTTGCGTGGGGATTATCAGCTTGACCTTTGTGCGCAGGATGACGGCGCAGATATTCAAGCCGATCCTGATGGCGGTGTGCGCCGGTGCGTTTATTGCGTCTTACACGGTGGTGGATGCTAAAGGTGTAAGAGCCAGTGAGACGGTGCTGCAGTACATTATTTACCTGACAGTGTTCCAAAGTATCCCGATCCCGATGCTGGCGTTTTCCAAAGAGCGTTCAACCTTGGCTCGTGCGATACGTGGGCACTGGCGAGTTGGGCTATTAGGCGGTGTTTTTTACCTGGCGTCTTACGGATTGGTGTTGTTTGCCTTGTCGCTGGACGCGGTGGCCAAGGTCTCAGCTCTGCGGGAAACCAGTGTTATTATCGGCGCCATTATTGCTGCGCTGTTCTTTCATGAACGGTTCGGTTGGCGACGGATGCTTTCGGCGTTCGTCATTGTTTGCGGGATCATCTTGATCAAAGTGAGCACCTGATGGCCCAGCGTCCGCC
>NZ_WKCD01000458.1:0-2383 GCF_021606625.1 Pseudomonas sp. PA-4-8C | reverse complement strand
GTGCCACCTATGCAGCCAACGTTAGGCGAAGTCGATCCGCAGACCGGCAAGGTCGAAGTTACCGGCAAGCCTGGTGCGACCGCGCAGTTGAAGGACAGCACAGGTCAGCCGCTGGGTGAGCCCGTGATGTTGAACGAACAGGGTAAAGGTGAGTTCCCGCTCGATACGACTGCGAGCGGGCAAAGCGTCTCTGCCGTGCAGGTGGTCAATGGCACTGAGTCGCGGCCTTCCACAGCCGTTGAGGTGCCGCTGCTCAAGCCGACCCTCGGTATTGTCAATAGGGACAAAGGCGAGCTGCCGGTCACGGGGAAACCTGGCGCGACCGCGCAGTTGCAGGACAAAAATGGCCAGCCGGTCGGTGAACCGGCGCTCCTGGATGACAAGGGACAGGGCGTGATCAAGCTGCCCCAGAGCACAGGGGGAGAAGTGGTTGGTGTGGTAGTCCAATCGGCGGGTAAGCAGTCGGCAGCCGCGACCATTGATATTCCTTTGCTTAAACCCATCCTCGGGGTGGTAGACAGCGAGCATGGCGAGCTGCCGGTCAGCGCTAAACCCGGGGCCGCCGTACAGTTGCAAGACAGCAACGGCAAACCGGTGGGTGAGGTTGTGGTGCTGGATCAAACGGGGCAGGGGATCATCCCCCTGCCTCAGACGGTGGGCGGTGAGACGATGGGAGTGGTGGCCAAGGTCGATGACCAGCAGTCGCCGGTTGCGGCGATTGATTTGCCGTTACTCGCTCCGGTGTTTGGCGCTGTTGATCCAAAGAACAATATCCTGGAGGTTTCGGGTAAAGCGGGTGCAACTCTTCAACTCAAAGACCTGCAGGGTAAGGCGATAGGAGCGCCTGTCGTACTGGATGAGCAAGGCGAAACGGTGATCGAACTCGATCCACGCCTAAGTGACAAGAACATTGCGATGACTCAGTCCGCCAAAGGGCTTGAGTCCGTGCCGACAGCGCTGACTATTCCCCTGTTGACGCCTACCCTGGGCGAGGTCGACCAGCAAACTCGAAAAGTTGTGGTTGCGGGTAAGCCCAGTGGGAACTTCGAGATAGTTGACGAAGAGACAGGCCTGCTCTACAGGTCGGGCCCTTTTGACGCATCGGGTGCGAGCACAATCAAGTTGCCGGGCCATGCCAGTGGCCAGAGGATTGTTGCCACGCAGTCCGCACCTGCTATTGCCAGTTCGCGTTCTAAACGTAGCCTTTCCGACGATGAGCCAACGGAACGCGCCGGCAAGTTGCCTGATACGAGAGTGTCAGAGTATTCCTCGGCGGTTGAAGTACCGCTGTTCGGCCCGGACTTATCGATCAATGACGCTGGCGATGCGTTGAATCTGGTGGGTATGCCTGGTGCCACGGCGGAGGTCTCTGACTCTCGAGGTGTGATCGTTGGTCGTATCCTGCTCGACAGCGATGGGCTGGGAACACTGCCTCTGTCCCAGGACATGGGCGGGGAGAGACTCAAGGCATTGGTCAGGGACGGGGGACGCGAGTCTCCTGACGAGTTTATTGATACGCCACTGCTCCAGCCGGTATTGGGTGCGGTCGATGCGGATAAAGGTGAGTTGCCGGTCACTGGTAAGCCGGGTGCAACCGTGCAGTTGCAGGACAGCACGGGCAAGGCGGTCGGTTCCCCTGTGACACTGGACAGCCAGGGCAAAGGCCACATCGAAGTTCCATCAACCGCCAGCGGGCAGTTGGTTTCTGCGGTGCAGAAGGCCAATGGCTTGGATTCGCCTGCGTCTACCGCGGTTGAAGTTCCACTGCTTAAACCTGCGCTCGGTGTGGTCGATGCGGACAAAGGCGAATTGCCAGTCACCGGCAAGCCCGGTTCGACCGTGCAGTTGCAAGACAAGGACGGCAAGCCCGTTGGCGAAGCGGTCGTCCTTGATGACAAAGGCCAGGGCGTAATCAAGCTGCCACAGGACGTGGGCGGTGAGTCGGTAGGCCTCGTGGCCAAGGACGATGGCAAAGAGTCGCCGGCCGCAACCGTTGACGTTCCACTGCTCAAGCCGCTGCCAGGTGTAGTCGATGTCGAAAAAGGCGAATTGCCAGTCACCGGCAAGCCCGGTTCGACCGTGCAGTTGCAAGACAAGGATGGCAAGCCCGTTGGCGAAGCGGTCATCCTTGATGACAAAGGGCAGGGCGTAATCAAGCTGCCACAGGAAGTGGGCGGTGAGTCGGTAGGTATTGTGGCCAAGGACGATGGCAAAGAGTCGCCGGTCGCAACCGTTGACGTTCCGCTGCTCAAGCCGCTGCCAGGTGTAGTCGATGTCGAAAAAGGCGAATTGCCAGTCACCGGCAAGCCCGGTTCGACCGTGCAGTTGCAAGACAAGGACGGCAAGCCAGTCGGCGAAGCGGTCGTCCTTGATGACAAAGGCC
>NZ_WKCD01000457.1:0-2395 GCF_021606625.1 Pseudomonas sp. PA-4-8C | reverse complement strand
TCGTTAAACCCCGGCCCATCCTCCGAGCGACACCAGCGCACAAACGCTTGCCAGCGATCACCGTGTGCTTTGACGGTCCCGTAATGCCACCGCCAAACAGATCTTTCAATGCCTGTGGCCCGGCATAGCTCAACTGCCGACCGTAGCCAAAATTGCGTCCATCTCGCCTGCCCACCAGTGCCATGATCGAACTCCTCTCGAAGCCAAAACTTTTAAAACTTTCCCCACGTCATCCTGCCAAGAATGTTGAGTGTTATCAGGGATCAAGGTCCCTGCGACCTGTGAGGGTTGTCCACTCACGCGGGACTGACGGCTCTTTACGACCGGGAGCTTGGGCATCTCATGATCTGGCCTCCTGAACACCGATTCCGGTGGGCGGGTGGAGACTGCATTGGCTGACGAGGCCAATGCCGCGAGATCCTGAATCCGGTGAAGACAGAGATGCGATGACCGGGGCATGCCTGACTGTCAGTCAGGTGCTGCCCATTCCCTAGACTGCGGCACCATCATCTGCGTCGCTGTTGCAGGTGACTTCGGTGTTTGTCACGCCGGTTGTCACGAGAGGGAATGCCGCAAAGCCTTGTACGAGTTGAGCGGTAGCAGCGGTAGGAGCGCCCGTCTCTTTCCGGGAAAAGAGACGGGCGCAGGTTGGCGCAAGGAAATGGCCAAGCGGATAGATTGCTGCAAGGTAGCTATGAAAGGGAATGAGTTGCCGCAGTGGGCGCGCAGGTAAAAGTAGGCATCCATCACATCGCTGTGTCCGTGCGAGCTGCCGGACGCTAATCGCACTTTGGGAGAGCCACCTCCGCGGGAAGTAGACTTAAAAGTTCGGGCTACCTGGCTTGCTGTCAACGACAGCGCTTCCCCCGATCTTTCCCAAACCTGTCTGATCACTCAACCCCGCAGCTTCAGTTCCCTCACCCGTTTGATCACAAACTGTTCAAACAAATGGTGCTTGGTGACCACATCGTACATTTCATATTTTTTGAATGCTCGGATGACGGCTCCGCAGATTTCTGCCTCGTCGAGCGCTTTGTTTTTGCCATAAGCAGCAGCGAGAATGCCGTTCATATTCTGCAAATATCCCTGCATGCCAGTGTCATTCAGGATGTGGGTGAAGACTTCCCGCCACGGCCTTGTGTCTACTTCCCGTATGTCGCGGCCGATGAAGGTCCAGGTCATGTAAAACTGGCCGTCTATTTCAAAGCTTTCGAAACGGCAGTCTGTCTGAAAGGTTTCGCTGCCGACTTCGGCATTTCGTTCTGGAGGATACGGTGCCGTTTGGGATCTTCGACTGCTGAGAACTCTGGATGCGCTGTCCACTTGCACGCAAATCACTGGCTGAATAAGCGGGCGCAATATTTTATTGAATGTTGCTTCTTTGGATGCCCCGGCGAGGGTAAGGACTGAGCGCAAGTACTGCTCCACACTGGAGGCGGCTTTGAATGTTTCACGCAGCCATTCAGATGGCATCAACAGCTCTGCGGCGAAGCGATTGGCTTCGGTCTCCATTTGGTTGTAGGCAGCATCAACTTCGCGGTTCTCCAAGTGGGAGACGATTGTGCCTGTATGCCATGGGATAACTACGTGCCCGATTTCATGGGCCAGTGTAAATTTTCGACGGGTAGCAGGAGCACTCGAGTTGATCAGGATGCGAGGCTTGGTAGCAGCACCAATGCCAATGGTGATTCCGTCCACGCCGAACGGCAGTTCAAGGTACTCAAGCTCCCCATAGGTAGAGGCTAGCTGCTCTAGATCGTACGGCGGTGTCAGCTTGCGGATGGCCAGGACGCGACTGGCCATTTTCTCTTCTGGGGTCACTAGATCTTGCCCACGCTACGTAGCCAGGCTTCGACTTTGGTCGCTTCAGCGACCGATCGCGCGCGCGCAGCAATCGCAAATTTGTCTTGATCGAGTTGGTCCTTAAGAGAGGTGCCGTACTTGTGGGCAGTCAATACAAAAGGTAAGACCGACGGGGTGGTTGACCACAGTTGGTACTCTTCCCACTTCATGCCCAGATATTCATGCAATTGCATGTCGGCACCTTGACGACCCTCGTGCCAGTCCTCGACGAATTGGTCGATCTCTTCTTCCAGCACATCGCCTTTAAGGCAAAGCTCTACAAAATTCATATGAACCTCTCAGTTCGGTTTGATCCTTCGTCCGCGGACGGCAGGTTTCAAAGCAAGCCCGGTTTCAGGGCAGACCGAACCCAGGTGAAAGCCACGTCGGTCGAAGACTTCAAACTCGCCGTGAAGCGAATCCCATGAGTAGTAACGTTGCTCTACGGCATCAAAGTAATACTTACGGCCACCCTCTACATACGCGACTCTGAAACCGCTGACAATAGAAGGATCAGGCCTCGGTTTGCCGCCCATCCGACGTTCCCTTAATC
>NZ_WKCD01000456.1:0-2395 GCF_021606625.1 Pseudomonas sp. PA-4-8C | reverse complement strand
CGCTGGCATCATCCCGGATGTGGTGGTCATGTCCAAAGCCATTGGCGGCAGCCTGCCGCTGGCGGTGGTGGTGTACCGCGAGTGGCTCGACACCTGGCTGCCGGGTGCCCATGCCGGGACCTTTCGCGGCAATCAAATGGCGATGGCGGCGGGCTCGGCGGTGATGCGCTACCTCAAGGATCACGACCTGGCAGGCCATGCGGCGGCCATGGGCGAGCGCCTGGGCGAACACCTGCGCATCCTGCAGCGCGACTTCCCGCACCTGGGGGATATCCGCGGGCGTGGGCTGATGCTGGGGGTGGAGCTGGTAGACCCGACTGGCACGCCTGACAGTCAGGGCCACCCACCGGTGCATCGCCAGTTGGCACCGCTGGTGCAGCGCGAATGCCTCAAGCGCGGGCTGATCCTGGAACTGGGCGGGCGCCATGGCAGCGTGGTGCGCTTTTTGCCACCGCTGGTGATCACCGCTGGCGAAGTCGACCAGGTGGCCGAGATTTTCGGGCGCGCCTTGGCGGCGGCCGTGGCCAGCGTCTAATTTTCCAGGCCCTTGGTACGTTTCTACAGATATCAGTGCTGCGCGTGGTGCGCAGCCAGCCTTTGAGCGACGGAGAACAGCAATGACCTCAGTATTTGACCGCGACGACATCCTCTTTCAGGTAGTGGTCAACCACGAAGAGCAATATTCGATCTGGCCCGACTACAAGGCCGTGCCAGAAGGCTGGCGCACCGTGGGCAAGAGCGGCATGAAGAAAGAATGCCTGGCCTACATCGAGGAAGTCTGGACTGACATGCGCCCGCTGAGCCTGCGCCAGAAAATGGATGGCGCGGCCCTCGCCAACTGATTCACCCCAATACACTGTAGGAGCGAGCTTGCTCGCGAAGAACGCAAGAACGCCGCGTTTACCCTGAATAAACGCGGCGTTCTGAAGTTTTTCGCGAGCAAGCTCGCTCCTACAGGGGGGTGTGGGTGTAAAGGTAATCCGTCGCCAACGACGCCAGTGTCCTCACGCCCACCACCAATGCCGACTCATCCACAAAGAACCCTGGGTTGTGATTCGGCGCCGCCTTGCTCATGTCCTGGTCCCTTGGGGTCACCCCCAGGAACACAAACAGCCCCGGCGCTTCCTTGGCATAGAACGAGAAGTCTTCGGCGCCACCTACCAATGGGCCTTGCACCACATCATCCTGAGCCGCCCAACGCAGGCTCGGCAGCATTTTCTCGGTCAGCGCCGGGTTGTTGATGGTGGGGTCGTACTTCTCGATGATTGTCACTTCGGCCTTGGCGCCACCGCTTTCGGCGATTTTCTCTACGGTTTGACGCACGTCTGCATGCAGCTTCTGACGAATGCCATAGTCGTAGGAGCGAATGGTGCCGCTCATGTCCACCGACTCGGGGATGATGTTGTAGCGAGTGCCACCGTTGATGGTGCCGATGCTCACCACAGAGGGGAATGACGAAATATCGGTACGGCGGCTGACCACGGTCTGCAGGCCGACAATGGTTTGCGCGCCGACGGTGATCGGGTCGATACCGTCCCAGGGGCGGCCGGCGTGGGTCTGTTTGCCGAGGATTTTGATGCGCAGGTCATCGGAGCTGGCCAAAGTCGGGCCCGGGCGATAGGCGATTTGCCCGGCAGGCACACCGGCCCATACGTGCAGGCCAAACACCGCATCCGGCTTGGGCGCTTTCATTACGCCTTCCTGCACCATCATCTTCGCGCCCCAGGTGTTCTTGCCGTCGGGGATAAAGTCGCTGGGGCCTTCTTCGGCCGGTTGGAAATAAAACACCACGGTGCCGGGCAGGCGCTCGCGCATCCCCGTAAGAATCTTCGCAGTGCTCAGCAGGATAGCGGTATGTGCGTCGTGGCCGCAGGCGTGCATCACGTCGACTTCCTTGCCCAGGTAGGTGCCCTTGGCTTTGGAGGCGAAGGGCAGGTCGGCGACTTCCTTGACCGGCAGCGCATCCATGTCGGCGCGCAGGGCCACGGTCGGGCCGGGCAGCGCACCTTTCAAGATGGCGACGACGCCGGTGCGGGCCACCCCGGTCTTCACCTCAAGGCCGAGTTCGCGCAACTGTTTGGCGACCAACTCGGCGGTGCGGGTTTCGGTATTGCCCAGTTCGGGGTGGGCGTGGATATCGCGGCGGGTTTCCAACAGGCTGGGTTCGAGGATTTTTGCCTGGGCGGCAATTTCCTCCCGGGCACTGTCCTGGCCGCTGCTGGCGGCAACCACGGCACTGCTCGCAACCGCGCCGAGCAACCCCAAAACCCATTGGTGTGTAAGACCGTTCATTCGCATACCAACCTCTCCTTGCTTATTGTTGTGGATCTTTCTCCTGCACGCTGCCGGCGGTCAGCACCTGCACGCTCAAGCGCGGCGTTGCCAGGTCCAGCCC
>NZ_WKCD01000455.1:0-2398 GCF_021606625.1 Pseudomonas sp. PA-4-8C | reverse complement strand
TCACAGCATGGACCCGGAGCCTGAAGAGAAGGCCACCGTCAGCAACACCGTGACCATCGGCTTTGCCGCCGCCATCGGCCAGATCCTGATGCTCGACCTGGTGTTCTCCATCGACAGCATCATCACCGCCGTGGGCATGACCGAGCACTTGCCGATCATGATCATTGCCGTGGTGGTCTCGGTGATCGTGATGCTGGTGGCCGCTGAACCGTTGGCCAAGTTCATCAACGACAACCCGACCGTGGTGATGCTGGCCCTAGGCTTCTTGATCATGATCGGCATGACGCTGATTGCCGAAGGCTTCGGCGCCCACGTGCCAAAAGGCTACGTGTATGCGGCCATGGCGTTCTCGGCGGCGATCGAATGCTTGAACATCGCCCGGCGTAACCGGCACGCACGTTTGCTCGCTGCGCGCCAGTAACCGCTGAACAAACAGGCCGGCTGTGCTCACAAGAGCCCAGCCGGCCTTTTGCTGTCTGCTAGAATCGGCCCACTTGATAGCTTGAGGTCCCCCATGAACGAGCCGATTCGCCTTACCCAGTACAGCCACGGTGCGGGTTGCGGTTGCAAGATTTCGCCCCAGGTGCTGGAAGTGATCCTTGCGGGCAGCGGTGCACAGAACCTCGACCCCAACCTGTGGGTGGGCAATGCCTCCCGCGACGATGCGGCGGTGTACGCCATCGACGACGAGCGCGGCGTGGTGTCCACCACGGACTTTTTCATGCCGATTGTCGACGACCCGTTCGACTTCGGCCGCATTGCCGCCACCAATGCCATCAGCGACATCTACGCCATGGGCGGCGACCCCCTGATGGCCATCGCCATTCTCGGTTGGCCGGTCAACGTGCTGGCGCCCGAGATTGCCCGCGAAGTGATTCGCGGCGGTCGGGCCGTGTGCGACGCGGCTGGCATCCCGCTTGCGGGCGGGCATTCCATTGACGCGCCGGAGCCGATCTTTGGCTTGGCCGTTACCGGGGTCGTGCAAAAGCGCCACATGAAGCGCAACGACACTGCCACTGCCGGCTGCAAGTTGTACCTGACCAAGCCTTTGGGCATCGGCATCCTCACCACCGCCGAGAAGAAGGGCAAACTGCGCGAGGCGGATATCGGCCTGGCGCGTGACTGGATGTGCACCCTCAACAAGCCGGGCAGCCGTTTCGGCAAGTTGGCCGGTGTGACGGCCATGACCGATGTCACCGGTTTCGGCCTGCTCGGCCACCTGGTGGAAATGGCCGACGGCAGTGGCCTGACCGCCCGCATCCACTATGCAAAAGTCCCACGCTTGCCGGGGGTTGAGTATTACCTGGACCAGGGCTGTGTGCCGGGTGGCACCTTGCGCAACTTTGAAAGCTACGCCAGCAAACTGGGGCGTGTGCAGGAGCTGCACAAGCGCGTGCTGTGCGACCCGCAAACCAGCGGTGGCCTGCTGATCGCCGTTACCCCGCAAGGTGATGCCGAGTTCCACGCCGTGGCCGCCGAGCTGGGCCTGGCCCTTGAGCCTATCGGTGAACTGCTGGAGCGACAGACCAACGCGGTTGAGGTGATTTGATGGCGACGGACATCACCGATTACCGCGATATCTTCCTCAACGACCGGCCGATGATGGATACCCGCGCGCCGGTCGAATTCGCCAAGGGCGCGTTCCCCGGGGTGATTAACCTGCCGCTGATGACCGACGATGAGCGCCAGCGGGTCGGCACCTGTTACAAGCAGCAAGGCCAGCAAGCGGCAATCGTGCTGGGGCATGAACTGGTGTCGGGTGCAATCAAGGCCGAGCGCATCGAACAATGGGCGCAGTTTGCCCAGGCTAACCCCAATGGCTACCTGTACTGCTTTCGGGGCGGCCTGCGTTCACAGATCGTGCAGCAATGGTTGAAAACCGAAGCGGGCATCGAATACCCCCGCGTCGGCGGTGGCTACAAGGCCATGCGCACCTTCCTGCTGGAAACCCTGGAGCAGGCGACCGCCCAGTGTGATTTCGTACTGCTGGGCGGCATGACCGGCACCGGCAAGACCGAAGTGCTCGGCCAACTGCGCAATGCCCTGGACCTGGAAGGCCACGCCAACCATCGGGGCTCCAGCTTCGGCAAGCGTGCTACGGCGCAACCCTCCAATATCGACTTCGAAAACCGCCTGGCCGTGGATTTGTTGAAGAAGCGCGCAGGCGGTATCGAGCAGTTTGTGGTCGAGGACGAGAGCCGTATGATCGGCAGTTGTGCGCTGCCATTGCCATTGCACAAGGGGATGCAGACGTTTCCGATGGTGTGGCTGGAGGACAGCGTCGAAGGTCGCGTCGAGCGCATCCTGAAGGATTACGTCGTCGATCTGTGCGCCGAGTTCATTGACGTATGGGGTGACGCTGGGCAGGGGTTGTTCGCCGAACGCCTGACTCAGAGCC
>NZ_WKCD01000454.1:0-2413 GCF_021606625.1 Pseudomonas sp. PA-4-8C | reverse complement strand
CGAGGCCACCATCTGGCTTTGGTTTGCCTCGTCGCGCAGCTTCTTGTAGCAATGCTCGATCACGTCTTCCAGGTGGTCGGAGAGGTAGACGCCATCGGGCGCCACCTCCACCGACTTACTGTAGCGGTCGCCGCGGGCGTCGATGCAAAGCGTGCTCAGGTAGATCGTCCAGCGGTGGGGGATACCACAAACGGCCTGGCCGATTTTTCCGGGCGCGATGTTCTTCAGCGACTTGTAATTGATCATGCCCTGGTGGCCGCTGGGGTCGATGTTGACCACCGCGACATGGTTGGAGGCCAGTAGCGAGCGGCACGACCTGGCGATGCGTGCCTGCAGGTTATGCGGTTTGCGCTTGCTCATAAGCCCTCCGCAAGTTTGCGCAGTGCCTTACGTTCTGTCGCTGTGATAGGCGGCTTGCGGCGCTTGAGGATGGTTTCGGGATCGATCTTGGTGGAGCGGGGCGGTGGCAGCGGTTTGCGTGGCGGGCTTGGCAACTGCGCGACTGTCCCGCCAGCGGCCAAGAACTCCGCCGTGCGTTCCGATATCGAGTAAGCGTCCTGGCGGTGCTGCTCGACCAGGCTGAGGTGGTTGCTGATCATGTCGGCCTCACTTGATGCGGATTGAGCTGTCGCCGCGCTCGAGGTGAGCCCATTTCGGCTCTTCGAGAAGTTCGTGTTCGACGTCCTCGCCGGTGGCCATGCGCTTGCGCACTTCAGCATTGTGGTCGCGGATTGCTTTGAGCTTGGTGGCGATAGCGCGCTTGTCAGGTGAGAACACGGTTTTGGTATCGATGAAGTCGTCCGGGATGTCATCTTCTTTATCGACAATGACCTTTTCGGGCGCCAGAGCCAGAGTGATCGTGAACAAGGGCCGTCTGATCGTCTTGATGTCGGCGGCCTCCATGTTGTTGCGCAGGTATTCATCGACCTTGCCAACGGTATTCTTTCGGATGCGCTTGAGCTCATTCAGCCGGTCGACCTCTTTGTCTATTGCATCGATATCGCCCTGGATATTCCGACTCAGCATTACGACACTTTCTGCCTTATCGTTGAACTCGCCCTGTATCTCGTCCATGGCATGCTGCAAGGCCTCTTTCAGGCCTTCATCATCCGTGTCGGCCATGGACTGGAGCTCGGCGAGCTTGCCGGTCAATGTGTATAACTGGGTCATGCTGCGTTCTCCTTCTCGGCATCAGTGATTCGTTTCCATTCCAGCGAGATACGCTCGGCGCCCTTGGTGTCCTTGCGCAGAGTGAGTTTGCGTACCGCAACGTCATGGATCTTTTTCAGCTCTTGGGGGGACTGGGCTCCGGCCATCGTGTCGATAACCGATTTGATGTAGTCCAGGCGCTCCTGCTGCTGGCGAGCCTTCTCGGCCTCCTTGTCTTCGGCGTGTTCAATCAGCTCTTCATCCTTCAGTTGATTGACGTACTCCGCGTCGTCAAACATTCCCAGGAACACGTCGGCGCTGAAGCCGAGCATCGATAGCGATTTCTTGATGGCATCGGTCAGCGACTTCTTCGGCGCCTCGCCATCGGTTGTCGTACCGAACTTCGATTTGTAGAGGTAGCGAGTGCATCCGTACTGCTCAATCTCGCCGCGTTTTCCGTCCAGCTCGAACCAGAAGCGAATTTTGATGGTGTGGTTGAGTTCACGACCCAGCACCAGGCGTTTGTCGCCTTCGCCGCTGGCCATTTCTGAGCCTTCGTCGAAGCGCTCCTCCATGACCGTCCAACCAAACCCAATTCCGACCGGGCCGAACACTTCGGTGGCCTTCATGATCATCGCCGTACCGTTCAGGCTGGTGATCTTCTGACCGCCAACCTCGGCAGCTTTGGTGTAGCGGGTATCGGTCGTGCTGACCTTTTCCCAGACCTGCATGTTCTTCGACATGGGGATTCCTTGCCGCGATGCTCGCAGCGATAAAGGGGGTAGGGGGAATAAGAGTTGATAAGCGCTCTTATTCGCATTTAAGATATGTTATTACGTAACAACTCACCGCAAGGAGCCTCACCTATGAAAGTGTTGTCCTCACTCAAAGAAGCGAAAAACCGTCACCGTGACTGCCAGATCGTTATGCGCCGCGGCCGGATCTACGTGATCTGTAAATCCAACCCAAAATTCAAAGCGCGGCAGGGCAGTGCGAAGAACAAAAACAAGGGTAAAGGCTGATCAGCTTGCTTGCTGATCCTGCTGCTGAACCCTGTAGCGCAGGACCTGGAGCACTCGACCGCCGTAGCCAGGCTCTGCGTACTGCTCAACCGGAGCACCGAAGAAGCCGCGGCGTTCGGCCAGGCTGTAGGCCTCGCGCAGGTTGTGAGCGCTAACGTCTTCGAGTTGTTCGTCGATCAGGGATTTAACCGGTGTGGTACTCATTGAATCTCCTTACGCCGCCGGCTGACATCCAGTAGACG
>NZ_WKCD01000453.1:0-2419 GCF_021606625.1 Pseudomonas sp. PA-4-8C | reverse complement strand
AATCATTACTGCTATAGTCGCGAACGCCGCCAAAAGCGGCCTGGACAGAGGACATGCGGCAAACTGCCGGCCCTGACCATCGCAATTCATCAGGACGCGAGGCCGTCCTACGGGGCTTTCGCCACCCAGGAAGGCTCAAGATTGTAACAAGCGCAGGTGACATGAGGCCTGAAGCGAGTGCAGAAAGCAGAGTGAATACTCGCCTTTTGCGCCGATATTTACGGCCAGTTCACAAAGTGCAGTCAGTTTTGAGCCAGACCATGGCGAATGCTTCGGAAACAACGCCTGTTAAGAGCTGAGTGAGAGCGCAACCGCCCACACCTAGTCTTGTTTAGCCATGAGCGTGGACTCCCCATTGGAGAACACGGTAAATGCCAACCCGCTGCGGATTCTGCGCGCGGCAGCACCCGAATTATCAGGGATACGTGTAGGGTGGAGATGCACAACCGTCGGACTGTGTAGCACTAGGCTTGTTTTAGACGCTTCATCTCGTCCACAGTCGCCGGTTGATTCCTCCTCCTGACCTTAGCTTTTGTTGAAGTGGTGCCTTTGTCACCACCGCTAACGAGCAGGACGCGTCCGTCGCGATACCGGCCCAATTGGCCGATTTTGCTGGACACTGGAGTGGCCAACCACTCTTGACGCACCTGACACCGACCGTGAGAAGTCGTGTGTGCCGAACGCCGTTTCCGGCAGCCCGGAAACCGACGGTACAACATGAAAAGAATGCTGATTAACGCAACTCAACCCGAAGAGTTGCGTGTTGCACTGGTAGATGGCCAGCGCCTCTACGACCTGGACATCGAATCCGGTGCACGCGAGCAGAAAAAGGCCAACATCTATAAAGGCCGTATCACTCGCATCGAACCAAGCCTTGAGGCTGCCTTTGTCGATTTCGGCTCCGAGCGCCACGGCTTCCTGCCCCTTAAAGAAATCTCCCGCGAATACTTCAAGAAAGCCCCCGAAGGCCGCGTGAACATCAAGGACGTCCTGAGCGAAGGCCAGGAAGTCATCGTCCAGGTCGAGAAAGAAGAACGTGGCAACAAGGGCGCGGCCCTGACCACCTTCATCAGCCTCGCCGGTCGTTACCTCGTACTGATGCCGAACAACCCACGTGCCGGCGGTATTTCCCGTCGCATCGAAGGCGAAGAGCGCAACGAACTGCGTGAAGCGCTGAACGGCCTGATCGCACCGGCCGACATGGGCCTGATCGTGCGCACTGCCGGCCTTGGCCGCAGCAGCGAAGAAATGCAGTGGGACCTCGACTACCTGCTGCAACTGTGGACCGCTATCAAAGAAGCGTCCCTGGATCGTTCCGCGCCGTTCCTGATCTACCAGGAAAGCAACGTGATCATCCGCGCCATCCGCGACTACCTGCGCCAGGACATCGGCGAAGTGCTGATCGACAGCGTTGAAGCCCAGGACGAAGCCCTGACCTTCATTCGCCAGGTAATGCCGCAGTACGCCAGCAAGATCAAGCTGTACGAAGACAGCGTGCCACTGTTCAACCGTTTCCAGATCGAAAGCCAGATCGAGACCGCCTTCCAGCGCGTGGTCGAACTGCCTTCCGGCGGCTCCATCGTGATCGACCCGACCGAAGCCCTGGTGTCCATCGACATCAACTCGGCGCGTGCGACCAAAGGCAGCGACATCGAAGAAACCGCCCTGCAGACCAACCTGGAAGCGGCTGAAGAAATCG
Organism: Pseudomonas sp. PA-4-8C; assembly: GCF_021606625.1. NCBI lineage: Bacteria > Pseudomonadati > Pseudomonadota > Gammaproteobacteria > Pseudomonadales > Pseudomonadaceae > Pseudomonas > Pseudomonas sp. PA-4-8C. The sequence continues at coordinate 720 of NZ_WKCD01000453.1, read as the reverse complement.
CCCGCCAGCTGCGCCTGCGTGACATCGGCGGCCTGATCGTGATCGACTTCATCGACATGACCCCGGCCAAGAACCAGCGCGCCGTGGAAGAAAAAGTCCGCGAATGCCTGGAAGCTGACCGTGCCCGTGTACAGGTCGGCCGCATTTCGCGCTTCGGCCTGCTGGAAATGTCCCGTCAGCGCCTGCGTCCGTCCCTGGGCGAGAGCAGCGGCATCGTCTGCCCGCGTTGCAACGGCACCGGCATCATTCGTGACGTTGAATCGCTGTCCCTGGCGATCCTGCGCCTGATCGAAGAAGAAGCCCTGAAAGACCGTACCGCCGAAGTTCGCGCACAAGTGCCGATTCCGGTTGCAGCCTTCCTGCTCAACGAAAAACGCAACTCGATCACCAAGATCGAACTGCGCACCCGTGCCCGTATCGTCATCCTGCCGAACGATCACCTCGAAACGCCGCACTTTGAAGTCCAGCGCCTGCGTGATGACAGCCCGGAAGCCCACAGCGGCCAGTCCAGCTATGAAATCGCCGCAGCTGCCGCCGAAGTCGAAGAAGTCCAGCCAGCCGCTGCGACCCGCACCCTGGTTCGCCAGGAAGCGGCGGTGAAGACTGCGCCGGCCCGCGCCAACGCACCGGTACCGACCGAAGCCGCCGCCCCGGTTGCTGCGCCAGCCGCCCTGCCTGAGCCAAGCCTGTTCAAGGGCCTGGTGAAGTCGCTGGTCAGCC
>NZ_WKCD01000452.1:0-2470 GCF_021606625.1 Pseudomonas sp. PA-4-8C | reverse complement strand
CCCTTGGAGGCGGCGTACGCAGCCTGACCGATCTGCCCATCGAATGCCGCCACCGAGGCGGTATTGATGATCACGCCGCGCTCGCCGTCGGCATTCGCCTCGGTTTCAGCGATCGCCGCAGCGGCCAGGCGCAGCAGGTTGAAGCTGCCGATCAGGTTGACGTTGATTACCTGGGCAAAGCTTGCCAGGCCGTGCGGGCCATTCTTGCCGAGGATCTTCTCGCCGCGCACCACACCCGCACAGTTGACCAGGCCATGCAAGCCCCCAAAGGCCTCGACCGCTGCCTTCACCGCCGCTTCTGCAGCGGCTTCATGGCTGATGTCTGCTACGGCACTGCGGGCGTTGTCGCCCAGTTGCTCGGCCTTGGCGGCCACGGCGTCGGCGTTCAAGTCCACCAGCATCACCTTGGCACCTGCGGCGACCAGCATTTCAGCGGTGGCCGCGCCGAGGCCCGACGCGCCGCCGCTGACCAGGAATACCTTGTTTTCAATCTGCATCGTTGTTTCCTTTTAAAGGGATCAAGCCACGGCCGCCTGGGCCTTGGCTATTTCCTGATTGCGCAAAATAAAGCGTTGCAGCTTGCCGCTCGGGGTCTTGGGCAAGTCGCTGACAAATTCGATTTCCCGTGGGTATGCATGGGCGGCCAGGCGCTGGCGCACGTGCAGGCGCAGTTCTTCAGCCAGCTCCGGGGTGGCACGGTATTGCTCGCTGATCACCACAAAGGCTTTGACCAATTCGGTGCGCTCCGGGCAAGGCTTGCCGACCACGGCAGCCTCGACCACCGCCGGGTGTTCGACCAGCGCGCTTTCCACATCAAAAGGGCCCACCCGATAGCCGGATGTAGTGATCACGTCGTCGCTGCGCCCGACAAAGCTGATGCTGCCGTCGGGGTTCAGCTCCACGGTGTCGCCGCTGAGGTAGTACTTGCCGACAAAGGCCTTGGTTTTCACGCCGTCGTACCCGGCAAACCAGCACATAGGCGATTGCTCGCGGTCGATGGCCAGGATGCCGGGCTGGCCGGCCGGCAGCTCCTGATGGTTGTCATCCAGCACCACGATGCGATGCCCCGGCGAGGCAAAACCCGCCGAGCCGACATGCACCGGATGCACCAGGCCGTGGTGGTTGCACAGCACCATGCCCAGCTCGGTCTGGCCGTAATGGTCGTGGATGGTCACGCCCAGGTTGTCGGCGAACCAGCGGATCACCTCCGGGTTCAACGGCTCGCCGGCGCTGCTGACGATGCGCAGCTTGCCTTTGATCGAACGCGCGAACTGTTCGCCACCGGCAATCAGCAGGCGATACGCCGTGGGCGAACCGGTCAGGTTGGTGATTGAGTATTTATTGATCACCCGGCAGGTGCTTTCCAGGGTGAACGGGCCATCGTAGAAGGTGATCGGGTGCCCCATGGACAACGGCCCGGTCACGCCGAAATAGATGCCATAGGCCCAGCCCGGGTCGGCAACGTTCCAGAACGCGTCCTCGGGGCGCAAGTCCACGGCGTCGCGCATGTAGCCCTGGAACGCGACGATGGCCTTGAGCGGCACCGACAGCGCCTTGGACGGGCCGGTGGTGCCCGAGGTGAACATCAGCAGGAACGGCTCCTCTGCGCCCAGCAGCACCGGCTCGCAGTGAGAAGCGTAATTGGGCAGTTCGGCCCAGAAGCTGTAATCGCCACGCACGATGCCTTCACCCTTGGCCCCGGCGACCGTGACGATGGTCGGGCAGTCGGCGACTTCCGCCAGCTTGGGGCGGTTCACCGCATCGGTGACCACCAGCGCTGCGCCGGAGCTGTTCAAGCGGTGTTCAATCGCCTTGGGACCGAACGCGGTAAACAGTGGCTGATAGACCGCGCCGATGCGCCAGGTTGCTAACACCACCACCAGCAATTCGGCGGTACGCGGCAGCAGGCCCGCCACCTTGTCACCGCGCTTGACGCCCTGGGCCAGCAGGAAGTTGGCGAAACGTGCGGCCTGCTCCTGCAATTCGGTAAAGGTCGAGGTGGCGCTACGCCCGTCCTTGCCTTCCCAGAACAACGCGATTCGCCCCGGCAGCGCGTGACGGTCACAACACTCCACACAGGCATTGAGCGCTTGCAGATTGCCGGCCAGTGCGGCGTCGACGGTGTGCTGGTAATCAAACTCGGTGGTGGCAGCCAAATACTCACGCATCGCTTCCTATCCTTCTGTGTTTTTATTTTCAGGACGTTTACAACTCGAAAAAAGCGCTGAAATAGTCGCTCCAGAGCGGCGTAGCAGCAATGGTCAAAGCCTTCAACTTGGCTGACTGGTTTGGCCATGGCTATCTGTAGGAGCGAGCTTGCTCGCGAAAATCTCACAGGCGCCGCGTTTATTCAGGAAGCGCGCGTCATCGTTGACGTTTTTCGCGAGCAAGCTCGCTCCTACAGATAGCCATGGCCAAACCAGTCAGCCAAGTTGAAGGCTTTGACCATTGCTGCTACGCCGCTCTGGAG
>NZ_WKCD01000451.1:0-2498 GCF_021606625.1 Pseudomonas sp. PA-4-8C | reverse complement strand
ATCACCGGCCCCGGCCGCCCCCCCTGAAACCTGGCATGAAACCTCTTCTACGCCTCCGGCTGGAGGCCCGCACAAGCCCTTTCTGTTGCGCGCAACCTTGTCCGCTCTGCGTTATAGAGATTTGCAGAACCCTGTGACGCAACGGTCCAGCGGTACCCTGCCGGGTGAAAACTCAACGGACAACCAGTTGGCTAAAGCTTTGGAAAAGTCTTTCGGCCTGCTGCACTCGTTCTTAAATGATGGCCGCTTGACCTGGCTGTCCTTGCAGCGGATCGCCGCTCACCCTTTGGGTGAAAGCGAGGCGCTGGACAGCGCGATCCAGGTCGTCAGGGAAATTCTCAAGCGCCCGCGGTTAAGCGACGCGATCTTCAGCCGTGACGGCGATATCACGCGTGACAGCCTCAGTGCGGCAGCCCAGGCTTTGCAGGGCAACAGCTCTGCCAACGTGTTCAGCCAGGATCCATTTCATGCCCAAGGCAATGCCCAGGTGGTGGAGGCGCTGCAAAGCGAGTTTCCGAACCTGAGAGACAAGGCCATGGATCGAACCTACCTGTTTGAACCGTATCAGTACCTTGAAATAGCCAAGCTTCGGGTGGTTATGCAAGACCCGTATGAGGTTGATCAGCAGGGCGAGCCTGTGGTGGATACGTCTACGGGCATGCCCAAGTCCAAGTACAGCGAACTCTGTGTCTACACGGCGAAGAACATTATCGAGCGTCCGGGTTTGCTGCCGTCATTGGAGCGTGCCAGCGGCGCACGACTGTTTGGCCCGCCTCACAAGGAAGGCTGGCTCAGCAACAAAAACCTCGAACGCTGGCGGGAGCAGGATGATGCCCGTAAAACGCGCTGAAGTCTGGTTTACACCCTGAGGATCTTGCCACTGATGGCCACTGCCGCCAGCAACACTGCGACCAAGACGAAGGCGATATTCAAGCTGCTGCCATGGGCGATGAAACCGATCATGGCGGGGCCGGCGAGAATGCCGGCATAACCCAATGTGGTGATGGCCGGCACCGCAATATGTTCCGGCATGACTGTTTGTTTACCCACAGCGGTGTACAGCACCGGCACGATGTTCGAACAACCGGCGCCCACCAAGGCATACCCGAGCAACGCAGTTTCCCAGGCCGGCAATAGCGTCGCCAGAAGCAACCCACCACAGGCCAGCGTGCCACCGATCACGATCACTCGCGTGGCGCCCAGGCGTCGGACAATGGCATCACCGGTCAGGCGTCCAGCGGTCATGGTCAAGGCAAATGCCGCGTAGCCCAGGCCGGCGTAAGCCTCATCCAGACCGCGCTCAGCACTCAGGAACACCGCGCTCCAATCCAGAACGGCACCTTCAGCCAGGAACACGATGAAACACAGACAACCGATAAAAAACACTACGCCATGGGGCACCGCAAACGCCGGGCCCGAGCTCTCGCTGCCATAAGGCAACAGGTGGGGTGCGGCCTTCAACAGCGCCACAACCATGATAACAACCACCAGCAAAGTGGCCTGCAGTGGCGACAGGCCCAGCCCCAGCAAGCCGGCAACCCCCGCTGCGCCCACAATGCCCCCCAGGCTGAACAGACCATGGAAACCCGACATCATGGTTTTGCCGCTGGCGCGCTCAACGATCACCGCTTGCAGATTGACGGTGGAGTCCACGGTGCCCAGGCCCGCGCCAAACAGGAATAAACCTGCGATCAACAACGGGATCGAACTGACGGTGGCCAGCGTCGGCAGGGCCAGGCAGATCATCAGTGTCCCTGCGGTCAGCACGCGTCGGCAGCCATAACGCGAGGCCAGTACGCCCGCAACCGGCATCGCGATGATCGACCCCATCCCCAGGCATAACAGCAGCAGGCCAAGCGTGCCTTCGTTCAGATTCGCGCGCGCCTTGGCAAACGGCACCAACGGCGCCCAGGCCGCGATACCAAAACCTGCGATAAAAAAAGCGATGCGGGTCGACATCTGTTCCAGTCGCCCGGGAACCACGGGGGCAGGGGGGGGAATGGCAGTCATGAAAAATCCTTGGTTTGGCGTTCAACGAACGATGTCCGGCGCGACATCCTTGCACATCAGGCCCTCTCGAGCGAGCCGGGTTCCCTTGGTGTTACGGGGTGCGAGGCAATTTTTTTTACAAACACGGAACGCTTTGACCACCGGTGACCACGTAGAAATGATCGAGCCTGTAGGAGGTGGGCTGGAAGGTGTGTAATCCCTGCGGGAGTGGCTGAACCCCAGGTTTCTTGCGGCGGATTACCACCTTCCAGATCACTTTCCACAGACTTGGCGTTCTGTAATATGCCGCAGTCCCACTAGGTAGAGACGCGAGGCAATATCAGTGGGCAATTGCCACGTCCGTGCGCTAAGAGGGGCATTGCTGTAAGGGAGGCCTGACGCCCCGCGATCCAAATGTGAGAGCTGGCTTGCCTGCGAAGGCGGCCTGACAGTCAACACAGTTGGACCGGGTACATATCCGTTATTTAGGTTACGGCCACTTAGGGTTC
>NZ_WKCD01000450.1:0-2513 GCF_021606625.1 Pseudomonas sp. PA-4-8C | reverse complement strand
CGGTGAATCAGTCACCACATATACTGACTGATACACCGCTTTCGCGAGCAAGCCCGCTCCCACATTTTGATCTTCACATGGCTTAGATGCCCTGTGGTGTCTCTTCGCCGCCCAGTGCCTCGACCAATGCCGGCAGGAAATCGCCGAAGGTCAGCATCATCAAGGTAAAGCTGGCATCCAGTTGGCCCAGGGCTTCATCACCGCCGTCCTGTTCCGCCTGGTCTTGCAGCAGGTCTTCGAACTTCAGGCGCTTGACGGTCATCTTGTCGTCGAGCATGAAGGACAACTTGTCCTGCCACGCCAGGGACAGTTGGGTCACGACCTTGCCGGTGGTCAGGTGCAGCTGGATCTCTTCGCTGGTCAGGTCCTGGCGCTTGCAACGCACGATGCCGCCGTCTTCGTGGGTGTCGCGCAGTTCGCATTCGTCGAGGACGAAGAAGTCGTCGGCCGGTTTCTGGGTGGTGACCCAGTCGGTCATGATCGCAGTCGGGGCGGTTTTTACCGTCAGCGGGCGGACCGGCAGGGTGCCGATCACTTCGCGCAGGGTCGACAGCAGGTCTTCGGCGCGCTTGGGGCTGGCCGAGTTGACCAGGATCAGGCCCTGTTTCGGCGCGATCGCAGCGAAGGTCGACGAGCGACGGATAAAGGCACGGGGCAGGAAGGCCTGGATGATTTCATCCTTGATCTGGTCGCGCTCCTTCTTATAGACCTTGCGCATCTGCTCGGCTTCGATCTCTTCGACTTTCTCTTTAAGTGCATCACGCACCACGCTACCCGGCAGGATGCGTTCTTCCTTGCGGGCGGCAATCAGCAAGAAATCGCCGCTGACGTGAACCAGGGGAGCATCTTCACCTTTACCAAACGGTGCGACGAAACCGTAAGTAGTCAACTCCTGGCTTGCACAAGGGCGCGCCAGCTTGGTGGCCATGGCCGCTTCCAACGCCTCGGCATCAACAGGCAGATCTTGGGTCAGGCGATAGATAAGCAGGTTCTTGAACCACATGGGGTGAGTCTCTCCTCTATACAAAGGGGGGCATTATTCTCTTGATCACGCCGCAGGCCAACCCTGCCTAAGCCATTGGAAGGGCTGAAAAAAAAGATTTAAGAAAGTGCTTGCCAGACTTAAGGTCGCTCCGTAGAATGCGCGCCACACCGAAACGAAGGGTGATTAGCTCAGCTGGGAGAGCGTCTGCCTTACAAGCAGAATGTCGGCGGTTCGATCCCGTCATCACCCACCATTCGCTTCATGTGTTACGCGCAGCGGTAGTTCAGTCGGTTAGAATACCGGCCTGTCACGCCGGGGGTCGCGGGTTCGAGTCCCGTCCGCTGCGCCATATTCGGCAACCTGGAACACTGAACGCCAGGTAGCCACAAGAAACCCGCTCATTGAGCGGGTTTTTTTTCGCCTCGGGGAAAGCCATGGCCTTTAACACCGGAAACCCTGTAGAACCGAATGGCTCAACAGATCCGCGCGACCTCAAAGACAACGCGCCAATTTTCGACAAGCTCATCAACGGGGCAGACCTGACCTGGCTTGGTCGCCTGGGTAAAGTGCTAAAGACCTGGGCTGGTATGGAGAAAGAATTCTCTGACCTTATAGCGCGCTCCGGCTACGAATCTATTTACGTCCAGTACGAAGCTGCTGCAGTAGTTGAGCGGCCTACACAGCTGGTACAAAGGGAGGGCGACCTGTATCGGGTTACCGATCAGGCATCTTTGCCTTTGACGCTAACTGGCGTCTGGGCTACGGATGCGCCAAAGCTCACCGCTGTCGGCGATGCCTCTTTGCGTGCGGCTCTTGCGGAGCCAGATGGGGCTGGCCTGGTGGAATCGGTATTTGGCAGCCTGGACAGCGCGATCCAGACCATTCCTGTTGGGTTTGAATACTCGTCTGCTGCAAAGCCCTGGGGTACCGGCAGCATCACGACCTACGACCAACTCGTGCTGAGCGGGGGAACGCTTTACAAATACATCGGTGCAACTCTTCCGAAATCCATTACAGGCAGCTTTGAGGCTGAGCCTGCAAACACCTGGATTCGTGCCGGTGAAAACCTCTCAGCATACGTTCCAAGCGCCACAAAGAAGGAAGATCTAACATCGAAGATCACTTCGGGCTACAAGGTTGTAATCACTGGCGACTCTCTCCCGTTCAACGCCTTTCAGTTCCCAAGCAGCACGCCACTGCTCCCCGCCGACTATGCATACAAGAACCCATATGGGCTGGCTGCATGGGGGCACATGGTGCGGGATTCGATTTATAGCTACGGCCCTGATTTCACATTGGCAAAAGACGCGCAGATCATCACCTCGCCAGGCATCGCTAGAAATGCAAACGTCAATAACGTCTATACATCGCCATTTAATAATCAATTAGAGACATTTCTAGTCTATTCAGATCAGGATCAAATTGTTATACGGATGGACGATGTATACACCGGAGCAAATGTTCGCCTAATGTTCTTCACTGGCAACGATGCTTTTACCAATATTGCAAGCTTCGACATTTATACTGG
>NZ_WKCD01000045.1:0-30195 GCF_021606625.1 Pseudomonas sp. PA-4-8C | reverse complement strand
GTTTCAAGGACGACCCAGAGTTTCAGGAACTGGTCTACGGCCTGGCCCTCAAGGTGCTTAACCAGTCGCACCAGGCCATCAGCAACCCGAGCGCCGGCAAGGGCAAAGCTGCACGCGCCAAGAAAGACAACGAAGTGTTTGTGATCAGCAAAGATGGCATCAGCGTCACCCTGCCGCTGCGCACCCCGCGCTCCAAGCTCAATGTGGACCGCGAGGCGCTGGAATTCCTGGGCTTCACCTTTGTGGGCGAAGGCAGCGAGGCGGAGCTTGCGAGCGAAACCTTCATCGACAACAGCGGTGCCGAGCAGCCGGTCACGCGCAAGAGCATCGTGACCGCGCTGCAACAGCAAAGCGCCTTTGACGGCTACGCCATCGCCGCCCAGTAAGTAGCTGACGCAACCCGGCGCGCGTGCAAGGCGCAGCGCCGGTTGCCGTCTACGCCGATTTGTTCCACAACATCGCCGAGCTTTTCATCATCCCCACGGCGATGGCCAACAGCACCAACACGCAGCCTGTCAGCAGCCACGGTGACGGCAAGGTGGGCCGGGCCAGTATCATGAACGCCAACGATGGCGCGATCATCACGCCGATGTTGACGCCTGCCGAGTAGTAGCCAAGGTTGCGGCCCACGCTGTCGTGGCTGGAAATGCTGCTGACATAGTGGGTGATCGCGGGGAACACAATCATCTCGCCCAGGCTCCACAACACCGTAGCAAGCATCAACAGCGCGCCGACCTGACCAAAGCCCATCAAGAAGAAACCGCTGCCTGCCAGCAAGAAGCCGATGATCAGCGAGCGGCTGCTCGACAAGTGCGCCATGCGCAGGTTGATCGGCACTTCAAACACAATCACCAGCAAAGCATTGATAAAGAAAATGATGCCCACGTAATAGGCCGGCAATTGGGTGTAGTTGATGATGTACGCCGACAGAAAAGTCGGCGGCAGTGCGTATGCCACGTGCACCGGCAGCGCCGCCAACAGGATCACCAGCAGTCGCGAACGCTCATGAGCCGCCACCTCGGGCAAGCCCTCGCCCTTGCCAGCGAAGGGCGCGTCTTGGGTGGCTGGCCGGGGCCGTCCGAACCGCAGGCATGCGGCGAAGGCCAGCAAGGACAACACGGCATTGATGTAGAACACCGCGTCGGCATTGCGCAGAAAGATCAAGCTACCCAGCAACGGCCCGATGGCCATGCCTATGTTGATCGCCAGCCGGTTGCAGGAAAACGCCACCTTGCGCGACTCAAGGCTGCTGTGAGCCACCGTCTCGGAGAACGCGGCCGGTGTGAAGGCTTCGTAACAAGCGCCCCAGAGAAACGACAACAGGAACAGCGCGAGCAGGTTTTCCACCGAGGGAATGACCAGCAGCAACACCGCGTTGAACACCAACGAACCGAGGATGACCCGGTTGGCCGAAAACCGCTTGATCACGGCGCCGATGACCAGGTCGGTACACAGGGCGCCCGCGCCGTACACGCCGACCAACAGGCCAGCCGTGCCCGCCGATATCGCGTGTTGATGAATCAGGTACGCCGCGTAGAAAGGAAACGCCAGAGTGCCCATGCGGAACACCAGCGTGATCATGAACAGTGCTTGCAACCGCGCATTAAGGCCGCGCAAGGCGTGAAAAGTGCCCATCAGCGCAACACGCTGGCACAGGCGTGGAGCAAAGCTACAGAGCGGCTCATCCGGATGTCCTTTCTCAATGGCGGCGCCGGTGTGTCCGGCGCCAAACTCCATAGCTGGGCAACCTAATGCAGCACTGTGCGGCGAACAAGCTACCCATTTGGACAGGTAGGCGGTGATTGCGGCCTCAGGCCGGGTGACGGATATAGCCCAATTGCAGGGCCTTGCCGATGGCTGACTTGCCGTTGGTGACCTGCAATTTGCCGAAGATATTCTTCATATGAAACTTGACCGTATGGGAGGTCATCGAGGTCAGGAGCGCCACTTCGTTGTAGGTCTTGCCCAGGCTCACCCAGGACAATACTTCGGTTTCCCGTGGGGTCAGCACCGTCTGTTGCGCGACCGGCGCGGCGTGCTCTTCCAGGGCCTCGTCGTACATCGAGACCAACAGCATCTGCAGTTCACTTTGATGGGCCAGCACGGTCTCGCGAAATTGCTGGTCCTCGCCGAAGCTGCACAGATTGAGCACCGAGTAGAAACCGCGATTGCCATGCACGATAAAACTGGCGCCCTCGCCAACGGGTTTGTAGGGGCCCGGCACCGGCACCGCCTCATCGGCCACGGCCAGCAGGTGTTCATCACTCCAGAAAAACGGTTTGATCCGGGTGCGGGTCAATGAAACCAGCTCGCCACGCCGGTAGAAATCGTCGGCCGTGTCGGAAGGCTCCATGGCTTCTGGGTAATTGGACACAATCTGCGCTTGGTCCATTGACGGCCCACACTGGTAGACCTCAAAGTGCCCCAGGCCACGGCGGCTCAGCTCGGCATCGAGCAAGCGGCGCATATCCTCGGGCAGCATGGGCGATTTCTTATCGGGTTGGCCATTAGGTCGCACGGGTATCTTCCTTGAGCATTCGACCCGGTCGAGCATGAAGCATGCCTGGCTTGCCTGTCCAGGCAGCGGATGACAAACACAGGGGCTAGACTTGCGCCGCGAACGCGTCGCGAAAGCGCTGCATCTCCTGCGGGTTGCCCACGGTCACCCGTACCCACTGCGGCCAGTCCTTCCATACCCGCCCCACCAGCACATTCTGTGCTGCCAGCCGCTCGATCACCCGCTCTGCCGGGCGCTTCACGTCGATCATGAAGCAATTGCTGTGGGAAGCGGTGCAGGTAAAGCCCCGGCCCTTGAGCCAGGCGATCGTCTCATCGCGCAACCTGGCATTTCGCGCTTTGCGTTGGCCCACCAGCTGCGAATCTTCCAGGCTGGCACGGGCGGCCAGCAAGCTGGCGCCGGCCGGGACGTTGTCGCCACCGAACACCGCCAACCGCTCCAGCAGCGCCGGGTGGCCGATTGCCAGGCCCAGGCGCGCACCGGCCATGCCATAGATTTTGGAGAACGTGCGCAGCACCAGCAGGTCGTCATGGTCGTTGACCCAGCTCACGCAACTGGGGGCGTCACAGAAGTCGATATAAGCCTCGTCCACTACCAGCACGCTGCCCTTGGGTTTGTGCGCCAGGGCTTGGCGGATGGCCTCGGGCGAGGTGAGCGTACCGGTCGGGTTGTTGGGGTTGCACAGGTACAGCATGCCGGCCTGCGGGTCCGCCGCGAGCATGGCAGGCACATCGTGGGCATGCTGGGCGTCGAGGTTCACTTCTTGCACCGGCGCCTTGATCGACTCGGCCGCCTGGCGCGGTACTTCGTAGGACGGCGTGGCCATCACCAGGCCGCGGGTCTGGCTGGTGAACGCCAGCACCGCGTAGCGCAGGGCGGCCATCGAGCCGGCAAACACTCCGACGTTGTCTTCGGCTATGCCCTGTTGTTGGGCGAACAGCGCGGCCAATGCATACATGTCCGGGTAAGGGTAACGCCCGGAGGCTGCAATCGCACGCTGCATCGCCTGGCGAGCCGCGTCTGAAGGGCCGTAGGGGCTTTCGTTGTAATTGAGCAGCACCTTGTCAGATTTCGTCGGCGCCGGGCTGGCGAGGGCCCAATTGAGCTGCCCCATCACAGGTAGGGCCGCGCCCAGGGCGAGAAGGGATCGACGACTTACACGCACCATGATGGCTACTCCTTGTAGAGGCGCGAGGGATTCGCGCGGGCCGTTCAGAAGAGTATGACGAGAAAGCCGTTGCCTGATTTACCACCAAGGCGTATCCCTGCACTCAGTACTTTATTGTTATAGCGGGCGCATGCAACACTTTCACTGCCGCCAAACCCGCAACATTGGGTTCTGCCGGCATGGACTGATGACTAAATGGAAGTGGTGAGCACTTGATACACAGACGGGAAAAAACCGAGCACTTGAAGAGCAACATCAAGTACTTGATCAAGAGTCGTGGCGAAACCCAGCTTTCGTTAAGCAGTGCTGCCGGCCTGACCAGGACCACCATCTACAACATCCTGGAAGGCAAGGTCGTTAACGTACAGCAGTCGACGATTCGCAAGATCTCGGACTTCTTTGGCGTCTCCTACGAAGAAATCGAGACCATCAGTTTTGAGGCCAAGGAAGTCATCGAGAGCAATGTTTCCCCGCTGGGTAACAAGAACCCGGCAGCAGTACCTGTGCTCAAGGAAAGCCTGCTCATGCAGAACCTGGGCAAGCGCATCGGTGAACTGGCCACGCTGCACCCGCTGACGTACTACTTCGGCAGCGCCTGCAATTTGATCGGCGTGCGCCTTGAGCACGGAATTCCGGGCCTCAATGAACCGGGGGACTTGCTGATCGTGCAGAAAGGCTCGTCGAGCGACGATAAAGAAAAGCTGGTGTACGACCGCGCCACCAAGAAGCTGTTCATCACCCTCGAACCCTGTGGGAACTCAGAGCGTTTGTGTGTCATCGGCGACATCCTTGAGGAGCGCTTCAATGACAACGTCTGAGGGCGCCGTTGAAAACAGCAAATACAAGTTGCTGGGCTTTGAAAACGACAAGCGCCTGGCGGTGATCATGGTGATCGCCACGGGCAAGGTCCTCAAGATCAAGCTGAGTGAAGTGCTCAGCAGTGAAATGATGGACAACTTCAACAAGATGGAAATCAAGAACCTGTACAAGAAGTTCTATTCCCAAGGCGGAGCACTGACCGCTTACGAGATAAACGACCGCAATGAAAACTCCTGGATGATCTACATCATCCTGAACTTGCTGCTGTTCACCTTCTATATCTTCACCAGCATTGCCGCGACCAAGCCGATTTACCTGGAGTCGTTGGGCATCATCGTCACGCCGGGCACGTTCCTGTACCCGCTGACCTTTTTGATCGTGGACTTGCTCAACGAGAATTTCGGCTTGCGCCTGGCCAGGCGGGCCATTCTGTTTGCATTTGCCAGCAACGCGATGATTATCATCCTGCTGTATGGCTCGACGTTCCTGCCGGGGCTGCCGGGCTGGAAGCTGGATGGGCCTTATACCGACGTGATCCTGCAAGTGTCGTCGGTGCTGGTGGCCTCTTCGGTGTCGTTCTTGGTGTCGGAGAATATAAACTCCTACCTGCTGTGCAAGATCAAGGAGCTGACTAACTCCAGGTACCTGTACTTGCGGATATTCCTCAGTACGTTCTTCGCGGTGATTATCGACAGCTTCCTGTTCTGCTTCATTGCCTTCTACGGCGCCATGCAGACCAGCGATATCCTCAGCATGATTTACGTGCAAATCGCGATCAAAGTCGGCTTTGCGTTCTTCAACATCCTGCCTGCCTATGGCGCACGCTCATTGTTCAAACGCTATCAATAATCCTGTAGGAGCGAGCTTGCTCGCGAAGAACGTCAACGATCACGCAGCGCATCTGGTGGAACGCGGCGCTCTCAGGTTTTTCGCGAGCAAGCTCGCTCCTACAAGGGTTATTTGAGTTGCAACTTGTGCTTGAGGCTCTGCATCACATTTGTCTGGTTCTGCAGGTAGTCATTCAAGCCCCGAGCGCGCAGGTTGCACGCATCACACTCACCGCAGCCGGTACCGATGATGCCGTTGTAGCAGGTCAGCGTCTGCTCGCGCACCAGCTCCAGTTGGCCGTGGTAATCGGCCAGGGCCCAGGTCTCGGCCTTGTTCAGCCACATCAACGGCGTGTCCAGGCGCACGTCGTATTCCATGCCCAGCTTGAGGGCCTGGTTCAGCGCTTTGACAAACTCATCCCGGCAATCGGGGTAGCCAGAGAAGTCGGTTTCGCACACGCCGGTGATGACGGTCTCGGCCTTGACTTGGTAGGCGTAGATCGCAGCCAGGGTCAGGAACAGGATGTTGCGCCCCGGCACAAAGGTGCTCGGCAGGCTTTCACCCGAGCTGTTCACGGTCGGCACCGGAATGTTGTCACGGGTAAGGCTGCTGATTGCCAGCTCATTGAGCAGGGACACATCCATCACTTTGTGCACAGTGGCACCCAACTGCTTGGCCAATTTCTGGGCCACTTCGATTTCTGCCACATGGCGCTGGCCGTAATCAAAGGTAATGCAGTGCACTTCGTCATACAGCGGCAGGGCCTGGATCAGGCAGGTGGTCGAATCCTGCCCGCCACTGAAGACCATTACGGCTTTTTTACTCATTGCATTGCTTCCTGCATTTGTAGAATTGGGAGGTAGGAGCGCGCTCGCTCGCGAAAAACGTCAACGATAACGCAGCGCTCAATAAAAAACCCCGCGCGACTTTCGAAGGCGGGGCTTTTTTACTGCAAGACCACTCAGTGAGCGTAGGTCAGCAACAGCTCTTTCGGCACTTGGAAATCCAGGGACATCATCACGCTGAGCGCGGTGATGGTGAAGATCGAGAACACGAACAGCTTGCGCGCCCAGACGGTGTCATCCACCGCCTTGTAGCCGGTCCAGGCCATGTACAACCAGTACATGCCCATGGCGGCGGCGACGGCGAGGTAGCTCATGCCGGCGTAGCCACTGAAGGTCAACATCAAGGTCGCCACGAGGAAGGCCAGGATGTAGAGCAGGATGTGTTTCTTGGCCACCTGAATGCCACGCTTGACCGGCAATACCGGAATCGACGCAGCCAGGTAGTCATTGAAGCGGAAAATCGCAATGGCGTAGGAATGCGGCATCTGCCACAGGCTGAACATCACCAGCAGCGTCAGCGCGGCCATGTCGAAGCTATTGGTCACAGCCACATAACCAATCACCGGCGGCATCGCCCCCGACAGACTGCCCACCAGCGTGCCGTGAACCGACTTGCGCTTGAGGTACAGGCTGTAGAGGCCGACGTAGATGACAAAACCGATCACGGCAAACAGCGCCGCCAACGGGTTGGCCACCTTGTACAACAGGGCCACACCGGCAACACCCAGGACGGTCGCATAGATCAGTGCCAGCTTCAGGGAGATGAGGCCCTGGACCAGCACGCGATTCTTGGTGCGCTCCATCTTGATGTCGATGTCACGGTCGATGCAGTTGTTGAATACGCAACCGGAAGCAACCACCAGGGACGTACCGATCATTGCCGCCAGGAAGATGGCCAGATCGACATGTCCCTTGGAGGCCAGGAAGAAACCGCCCGCCACAGAAAGCACGTTACCGAAAATGATCCCCGGTTTGGTGATTTGGATAAAGTGCTTAAGCGACATCGGGTCTTACCTCACTTCGCCATCATGTAGGTGTGGATGCTGAACATGATCCACAGCGACAGACCAACCAGCAGAACGATCACCAGGCCTGCGAACACAAACGCGATCACGTTCTCGCGCTGCTCTTTGGAGCGGTCCAGGTGCAGGAAGTACACCAGGTGAACCAGAACCTGAATCACCGCGAACGCCAGGACGATCATCAAGGTGATCGACTTCGGCAAGGTTGGGTACATCACCAGGCCGAATGGGATCAGGGTCAGGATGACCGACAGGATGAAGCCGATGGCATAAGACTTTACGCTGCCGTGGCTCGAATCGTGGCTGTCATGGGAGTGTGCATTAGCCATTACAGAGTCCCCATCAAGTAAACGACGGTGAATACGCAGATCCAGACCACGTCCAGGAAGTGCCAGAACAGGCTCAGGCAGCTCAGGCGAGTCTTGTTGGTGTTGGTCAGGCCGTGCTTATTGACCTGATACATCATCACCGCCATCCACAGCAGGCCAGCGGATACGTGCAGACCGTGGGTGCCGACCAGCGTGAAGAACGCCGACAGGAAACCGGAACGGTGCGGGCCGTAGCCTTCGGAGATCAGCAGGTGGAACTCGTTGATCTCCATGCCGATGAAGCCCAGGCCGAACAGGAAGGTCAGGCCCAGCCAGCTCAGTACGCCCTTCTTGTTGCCCTTGTAGAAGGCCAACATGGCGAAGCCGTAGGTGATCGAACTGAACAACAGCAAGGCGGTTTCGCCGAGCACGTAAGGCAGTTCGAAGATGTCGTGGCCCGACGGGCCACCCGCTACGTTGTTTACCAGTACCGCGTACACCGCGAAGATCGACGCAAACAAGATGCAGTCGGTCATCAGGTAGAGCCAGAAACCGTAGACGGTTATCGGCCCCGAGTCGTGGTGGTGGTCATCGTGCCCATGGTCATCGACATGGGCGTGTCCAGCATTGGTCACTAAGTTCGACATGGTTTAAGCCTGTTCCAACGAGGTTTCTACACGGTTGGCCGGGATCTTCTTCTCGGCTACCAGGCGAGCGTGCTGCTCGGCTTCGATGCGTTCGATCGTTTCGACCGGCACCATGTAGCCTTGATCATCACGGGCAGCGTGAATGATGAAGTAACCGATAGTGCCCACCAGGCTCGCGATTGCCAGCCACCAGATGTGCCAGATCATCGCGAAACCGAACACGGTCAACAGCGCACCCATCACCACGCCAGTGGCGGTGTTGTTTGGCATGTGGATCGGTTCGTAGTGCTTGGGCTTCTGGTACGCAGTACCGTCTTCCTTGGCTTCGGTGAACGCATCAATGGTGTTCGCAGTAGGGATCACGGCGAAGTTGTAGAACGGTGGTGGCGACGAAGTCGACCATTCCAGGGTGTGGCCGTTCCATGGGTCGCCAGATTCGCACATGTTCTGCTTGCGATCACGCACGCTGACGTACAGCTGGATCAGCTGGCAGGCGATACCCACAGCGATCATCACCGCACCGAACATGGCAACGTACAGGTACGGTACCCACTCAGGGTTGGTGGTGGCGTTCAGACGACGGGTCATGCCCATGAAGCCCAGTGCATAGAGCGGCATGAACGCGACGAAGAAGCCCGAGATCCAGAACCAGAACGCAGCCTTGCCCCAGCCTTCGTGCAGCTTGAAGCCGAACGCTTTCGGGAAGTAGAAGCTGAAACCAGCGATGTAGCCGAATACCGCGCCACCGATGATCACGTTGTGGAAGTGGGCGATCACGAACAGGCTGTTGTGCAGCACGAAGTCAGCACCCGGGATGGCCAGCAGTACGCCGGTCATGCCGCCGATGGCGAAGGTCACCATGAAGCCCAGGGTCCACAGGACCTGGCTGGTCATGCGCAGACGACCGTGGTAGATGGTGAACAGCCAGTTGAATAGCTTCACCCCCGTCGGGATGGAAATCAGCATCGTCGCCAGGCCGAAGAAGGCGTTGACGCTGGCCCCCGAACCCATGGTGAAGAAGTGGTGCAGCCACACCATGAAGCCCAGTACGGAGATCGCGCCCGATGCGTAGACCATCGAGTGGTGACCGAACAGGCGCTTGCCGGTAAAGGTCGAGATCACTTCAGAGAAGATACCGAACGCTGGCAGGATCAGGATGTACACCTCAGGGTGACCCCATGCCCAGAACAGGTTCACGTACATCATTGGATTGCCACCAAGTTCATTGGTGAAAATGTGGAAATCCAGGTAACGGTCAAGCGACAGCAGCGCCATGGTAGCGGCCAGGATCGGGAACGAAGCCACGATCAGTACGTTTGCCCAGGTGCAGGTCCAAGTGAAGATCGGCATGTCCATCAGTTTCATGCCAGGGGCGCGCATTTTCAGGACGGTGGCCAGGAAGTTGACCCCCGTCAATGTCGTCCCGAGCCCTGATAACTGTAGCGCCCAGATGTAGTAGTCCACACCCACGCCCGGACTGTATTGCAGCCCCGACAATGGCGGATACGCAACCCAACCGGTCTTGGCGAATTCGCCGACGCCCAGGGAAACGTTGATCAGCACCACGCCGGACACCAGCAGCCAGAAGCTCAGGGAGTTCAGGAACGGGTAGGCAACGTCACGCGCACCAATCTGCAGCGGCAAGGCAAGGTTCATCAAGCCGGTGAAGAAAGGCATCGCCATGAAGATGATCATGATCACACCGTGGGCGGTGAAGATCTGGTCATAGTGTTCAGGTGGCAGGTAGCCAGGCGAACCCTCGGTGGCCATGGCCAACTGGGTACGCATCATGATGGCGTCGGCAAAACCACGCAGCAGCATGACCATGGCAACGATGACGTACATGACGCCGATTTTCTTGTGGTCGACCGAGGTCAACCACTCGGTCCACAGGTAGGACCACTTCTTGAAATAGGTGATACCCGCAACCAGCGCCAAACCACCCAGCGCGATCATGGCGATAGTCACCATTACGATCGGCTCGTGGAATGGGACCGCGTCCCAACTTAATTTACCAAACATCGTTTACTCCTCTGCCCCAGCAGTTGAATGCGCGCCCGTATCAGAACCTTCAACCACGGCCACTTCTTTCTTCTCGTGCTTGACCGGCTTGCCTGGCTTCATACCTTCGTACTTGTCGACGATTTTCTGAAACAGGTCCGGCTCATACGCGGAGTACAAGGCGACAGGGTTGTTCTGGCTCGGTTTGGTCAGAGCGTCGTATTCAGCTTGATCAAGCTGTTTAGGTGCGGCCTTGACTGCAGCTACCCAGGCGTCGAAATCTTCCTGGCTTGTCGAGATCGCTTTGAATTTCATGCCGGTGAAGCCAGCGCCGCTGTAGTTGGCGGAGATGCCTTCCATTTCAGCTTTCTGGTTGGCGATCAGGTGCAGGCGGGTCTGCATGCCTGCCATCGCGTAGATCTGGCCACCCAGTGCAGGGATGAAGAACGAGTTCATCACGGCGTCGGAGGTGATCCGGAAGTTAAGCGGGGTGTGCTCCGGGAAGCGGATCTCGTTGACAGTGGCGATACCCAGGTCCGGGTAGATGAACAGCCACTTCCAATCCAGCGCGACCACTTGGATGTTCACAGGCTTGACGTCGGATTCCAGCGGACGGTACGGGTCCAGCGCGTGGGTCGACTTATAGGTGATGTAACCCAGGGCGATGATGATGAGGATCGGAACCAGCCACACCGCGATCTCGATCTTGGTGGAGTGCGACCACTTCGGCGCGTAGGTCGCGCTGGTGTTGGACGCGCGGTATTTCCAGGCGAAGGCGAAGGTCATCACGATCACAGGCACCACAACCAGCAGCATCAGCAGGGTAGCGGTGATGATCAGGTTTCGTTCATCCAGACCGACCTGTCCTTTTGGGTCGAGCAAGGTCCACTTGCAGCCTCCCAGCATTAACATCATGCCAAGCAGCGGCAAAAAGCCTAGTAATCGGGGGTACCTGTTTTTACTCATCTCACGACCTCTAAAGCAGCTTGCGCAATGCAGTTGGGTTTTGATCGCCAACACTTCACCCTGCCAAGGGTTGGCATTTCTCTTCGATTGAATAAGAGCCTGCCCGACACGTCATGACTGTACGTTTCACGGACCTGCAGTGAGTTCTTATTCGATTTCGTGGCTAAAGGCCTTGTTACAGACCAATTCCATTTGGTGCGGATAGTTGAAAGGCTGCCGGAACCTGGGGTCGCATTGAGCCTTCCATCTGCTCCTCGACCGCTCCAATGCTCAAATATTGAACAGCACCGGACATTCAGTGCGGGCGATTGTAGTTAGCTAGCGATGTATAAACCATGTCTTATAAAGAAATAATTTTTATCGATTCCAGCAACAATCCTTCACCAAAGTTGCAAAGATTCGCGATCTTATCGTGTTCGATTCTCAACAAAAACCACAAAAATTGCCGTGTTATTGGGCACAGTGCCACTTCCCTTACGGCTTGTAAGGGCATGCGGATGCCGTCCAAGTCCCCATAAAACAAGGCATTCATAGAGGCAGCAGGGGTTGGGGCCGCACACAAATCGGGCCTCCGCACGAACCACGAACTGACAGCACAATTTGTGCGCCGGGTGCAAATTTAAGGGCTGATTCGGCGGGTCAGAAACGTCCTGCGACAGCGTCCGTGTGACAACATGTCGCACGCTGCGCGCACCTTCCGTTGCCCCTCGTCACGGTGCTTTCACAAATCCCTACAAACAAAAACGCTCCGGCCTTCATTCAGAAGGAACGGAGCGTTTGGCAGGCTCGGCGACTCAGGCTTTGGGGTGACGGTTGCGATAGATGCATAGGGGCACCAGGATCGCCGTCAGCACGAACGCCACCAGTGCCCATTGGGCCAGAGACAGGCCGAGAATCGGTGGGTAGGGGGTGCTGCAGAAGCCGTCGACCTGGAAGCCCAGGGGAAACACCTTGGCCAGGGGCAGGTCGTCGACGATCGGTTGCAACACATCGATACCGCAGCTGACCTGGGGGAAGAACTGGGTGTACACGTGATGGCCGGCCGCAGCCACTCCACCCAAGGCGCTGAGCACCACCAACCCTTCAAAGAACGTCAGCGCGCCCTTGGTGCGCATGGCGGCGCCGATGAACGCGAAGAGCGCAATCAGCAGCAAGGCGTAGCGCTGCAGAATGCACAGCGGGCACGGTGCTTCGCCCAGCACCACTTGCATGTACAGCGCCCCGCCAATCAGCGCCAGGCAGATGATGCCCAGCAACACCAGAAAGCGCCGCTCCCTGCCTAAACGCATGTCGTCAATCATCCCCGTTTTTCCCTTTCTCTGATTATGGTTGTGCCTGATGGCAACAAGTTTACACACAGGCAGTGGTTAAAACAGAGAGGGGTTAACAGCGGATTAATCGTGGCAAATGTAGCGATTGTGCGGACGCCATCGCGGGCAAGCCCGGCTCCCACATTGGAATGCGATCCTCTGTGGGAGCCGGGCTTGCCCGCGATGATGCCGATACGGTCAACTGGCCAAACTCTATTCCAGCGCCGCCGCGGGCCCAAAGAACTCATAGCGCGCCTGCTTCTGCGGCACACCCAGCGCCTTGAGATGCCGCTTAACCGCCGCCATGAAGCCCTTGGGCCCCAGGAAGTAGACATCAATATCACGCTGCTCGGGCAACCAGGCCGCCAGTTGCTCCTGGTTGAGCATGCCGACCTTGTCTGCCGCCGGGCTGATGCCGTCATCCTCGGCATAGCAGTAGAAACGCTTGAGCTGCGGATGCTGGGCCGCCAGGGTGTCCACCCAATCACGGAAGGCATGTACCCCGCCGTTACGAGCGCAGTGGATGAAGTGCACCGGGCGTTCGGTTGCCAGGGCGGCTTCGAGCATCGGCAGTGTGGGCGTAATGCCTACCCCGCCGCTGATCAGCACCAGCGGTTTATCACTGGCGGCCAGGGTGAACTCGCCCGACGGTGGGAACAGGTCAATGGTCGCGCCGACGTGCATCTGGTCATGCAGGTAATTGGAGACCCGCCCACCCGCTTCGCGCTTGACGCTGATGCGGTACATCCCGGTGTCAGTGAGGGCCGACAGGGAATAGTTGCGACGCACCTCTTCGCCATCGAGTACCAGTTTCAGGCCGATGTACTGGCCGGGCGCTGCGGCCAGGATCGGGCCGTTGTCCACCGGGGCGAAGTAGAAGGAGATGATCTCGTCGCTCTCCTCCACGCGTTTGACCAACAGGAACGGCCGCGCACCCCGCCAGCCGCCGGGCGCCTGGGCTTTTTCGTCGTAGATGGCCGCTTCGGCGCCGATCAGAATGTCCGCCAACTGGCCGTAGGCCGCGCCCCAGGCACTCATGACCTCGGGGGTGGCAATCTCGCTGCCCAGCACTTCGGAAATAGCCCGCAGCAGGCAGGCCCCAACGATGGGGTAATGCTCCGGCAGAATCTGCAAGGCCACGTGCTTGTTGATGATCTTGGCCACCAAGTCGCCCAGTTGGTCCAACTGGTCGATATGCCGCGCGTACATCAGCACGCCATTGGCCAGGGCGCGAGGCTGGTCACCGCTGGCCTGGTGGGCCTGGTTGAACAGCGGGCGCACCTCGGGGTACTCGGACAGCATCATGCGATAAAAATGGGTGATCAGCGCTTCGCCGCCACTTTCCAGCAGGGGCACGGTAGATTTGATGATTGCACGGTCTTGGGCACTAAGCATGGGAGACTCCTGGGTCTTCTTACTGATTGCCTTAAAGCAGTCAGCAATCATGCCAACTTATAAATCCTTTAATTTCAACGAGTTAAATATTATGTAGTCAGTATGACCTCCTACACTTTATAGTCATAAGGACTACAAGGAGTCATTATGACTGCACAACCCCTGCTCACCACCTTGCTTCCGTTGGTCGCTGACCTGTCCCGGGACTTGCCCGAAGGCGAGCGCTACCGACGCCTGCTGCAAGCCATGCGCGCCCTGCTGCCCTGCGACGCCGCCGCGTTGTTACGCCTGGATGGCGAGTGGTTGGTGCCGTTGGCGGTGGACGGCTTGAGCGCCGATACCTTGGGCCGACGCTTCAAGGTCAGCGAACATCCGCGCTTCGAGATCCTGCTGAGCAGCCCCGGCCCTACCCGCTTCGACAGTGACAGCGAATTGCCCGACCCTTATGACGGCCTGGTCGCCGGCTTGCACGGCCACTTGGAAGTCCACGACTGCATGGGCTGCCCGCTGTTTATCGACGACCAGCCCTGGGGCCTGCTGACCCTGGACGCCCTCGATACCGAGCGGTTTGAACGGGTCGAACTGGACGCCCTGCAAGCCTTCGCCAGCCTCGCCGCGGCCACCGTCAACGTGGCTGAGCGCATCGAGCGCCTGGCGCTGCGGGCCGAAGACGAGCACCAGCGCGCCGAGATCTATCGCCAGGCCAGCGGCCAGCAGCACAAGGAAATGATCGGCCAGAGCAAAGCGCACAAGCGCCTGGTCGAGGAAATCAAGCTGGTCGGCGGCAGCGACCTGACCGTGCTGATCACCGGCGAAACCGGGGTCGGCAAGGAGTTGGTGGCCCAGGCGATCCACGCCGCCTCTTCGCGCGCCGACAAACCGCTGATCAGCCTCAACTGCGCCGCCCTGCCCGAGACCTTGGTCGAAAGCGAACTGTTCGGGCATGTGCGCGGCGCCTTTACCGGCGCGTTGAACGAGCGCCGGGGCAAGTTCGAACTGGCCAATGGCGGCACCCTGTTCCTGGATGAAGTGGGTGAGTTGTCGTTGACCGTGCAGGCCAAGTTGCTGCGCGTGCTGCAAAGCGGCCAGTTACAGCGACTGGGCTCGGACAAGGAGCACCAGGTGGACGTGCGCCTGATTGCCGCCACCAACCGCGACCTCGCCGAAGAGGTGCGCAATGGCCGCTACCGCGCCGACTTCTACCACCGTTTGAGCGTCTACCCGCTGCAAGTGCCAGCGCTGCGCGAGCGCGGGCGTGATGTGCTGCTGTTGGCGGGCTTCTTCCTCGAACAGAACCGTTCGCGCATGGGCCTGGGCAGTCTGCGCTTGACCACTGATGCCCAGGCGGCCCTGCTGGCCTACAGCTGGCCGGGCAATGTGCGCGAGCTGGAGCACTTGATCGGACGCAGCGCGTTGAAAGCCCTGGGCAACTGCCGCGAGCGCCCGAAGATTCTCAGCCTGAGCGCCCTGGACCTGGACTTGCCCGACGTGACTGCGGCGGTGGCCGAAGAAGCACCGGCCCAAGCCCTGACCATGGTCAGCGGCGACCTGCGCCAGGCCACCGAGCACTACCAGCGCCAACTCATCAGCGCCTGCCTGGAACGCCATCAGCACAACTGGGCCAGCGCCGCCCGCGAACTGGGCCTGGACCGCGCCAACCTGGGGCGCATGGCCAAGCGGCTAGGCCTCAAATAAAGCGGGCACCTCCGTTGATCGTTCCCACGCTCCGCGTGGGAATGCCTCACCCGACGCTCCGCGTCATGGCCTCGAGAGCGGACGCGGAGCGTCCCGAGCGGTATTCCCACGCAGAGCGTGGGAACAATCGAGCGCACGGGCCTTACGAAACACCAGCACATTCCCCAGCATCACCAGCACCAGCCCCATCAAGGCCGGCGCCGTCCACTGGTAACCCTCGGCGACTGCCGACACATTCAGCGCCACCACCGGAAACAGCACCGTGCAATACGCCGCTTTCTCCGGCCCCATGCGGCCCACCAGGGTGAGGTAAGCGGTAAAACCAATCACCGAGCCCGGGATCACCAGGTACCACAGCGCACCGATATACCGTGCACTCCAGTCCATCTCGAAGGGAATGCCACGCACCGCGCAATAGGTCGCCAACATCGCCGCCCCATAGGCCATGCCCCAGGCATTGGTGGTCAGCGGCTTGAGCCCGGCCTTCTGTTG
The DNA here is from genome assembly GCF_021606625.1 of Pseudomonas sp. PA-4-8C. Taxonomy (NCBI): domain Bacteria; kingdom Pseudomonadati; phylum Pseudomonadota; class Gammaproteobacteria; order Pseudomonadales; family Pseudomonadaceae; genus Pseudomonas; species Pseudomonas sp. PA-4-8C. The sequence continues at coordinate 14,181 of NZ_WKCD01000045.1, read as the reverse complement.
CAGGCTAGACAACAGGTTGCCCGCCGAGAAGCACAGGGTGCCCAGCAGGGCCAAGCCCAGGCCCGACAAGGTTTGCGGGCTAGCGGTATGCCCAACCAGCTCCGGCCAGAACAAAAAGCCCAGCCCCAGCAGCCCAAGCGCGCCGCCCATCAGCACGTTACGCGCCACCCGCTGGCCGAAAAACACCCGGGCATTGAGCGCGTTCCACAAGGTCGCCGTGGAGAACACCACCGCCACCAGGCCACTGGGGATCCATTGGCTGGCGGTGAGAAAGCACATGAAGTTGACGCAGAACAGGCACAGCCCCTGCGCCAGGCAGATCAAGTGCCCGCGCCGGTTCATCGCCTGCAACTTGCGGCTGAGCAGCAACAGCACGAACAGCACCAGAGCGGCCAGGCCGAAGCGATAGACAATCGACACAGGAATCGCGACCACGCCCAACTGCCATTTGAGGGCGATCCAAGTGGTGCCCCAGATGAGTACGGTGAGTAGGTACAGGAAAAGATTCATAGCCGGCTCCGTCGATTGAGCCTCAGTGTGGCCTTCACCCCCTCGCAGGCTCTTGCACATTCTTGCGCTTTTGTCGGGCGATGGGCTCACAGCACCAGCGGTGGAGCGTAGGATGCAAAGTGTCGGAGAACACACCATGCCAGAGCTGCAATCGCTGCACGTCTTCCAAGCCCTCAACCGCTCGCCCCACGCACGCTTGCAAGCCTGCGCCGAGCTCGGTGACGGGTTGGCTGCGGCCGTGTGGAGCAACCACCATGACGCCCAGGATTACCAGGCCCCCAGCCATCACACCTTGTCCTGCTACATCGGCGGCGGCACGGGCACCTTTCGGCGTGATCAGCCGGGCCTCAAGGGTGGCCCAGACAAACTGTGCATCCTGCCGGCCGAGCATCAGTCGGCCTGGGTGATCAATGGCGATATTCGCCTGGCCCACCTGTATTTCAGCCCGGAACAATTTGCCCTCGGCTGCGTCACCCTGCTGGACCGTGAGCCACGGGAGTTGCAATTGCGTGAGGGCACCTTCCTTGAAGACCCCTTCCAGGCCCGGCGTTTTCACCAGTTGGTCAGCCTCAACTGGCACGAGCCCGGCGAGCGACTGCTGACGAGCAGCCTGGCCCATGAACTGCTCAGCCATACCTTGCTCAGCCAGGTCGGCGCCCGCGAAGGCCTGCGCTTGAAAGGCGGGTTGGCCGCGCACCAACGGCGGCGGTTGGTAGAGTACATCGACCAGCATATGGAAGACGCCATCAGCCTCGGCCAGTTGGCCGCCATGTGCGCGCTGTCCGAATACCATTTCGCCCGGATGTTCCGCCAAAGCTTCGGTGTGCCGCCCCATCAATACCTGCTGGCACGGCGTCTGGCGCGCGCGCAAAACCTGCTGCGCAGCAGTGCTTTAGCGATCAGTGAGGTGGCCTTGCTGTGCGGTTTTTCCAGCGCCAGCCATTTCAACCAGCGCTTTCGCCACGCCATGGGCGCCACGCCGAGCCAATACCGCCAGGCATTCTGCGCCTAGACCATCAAGCCCAACGTCTTCGCCTTGGCCACCGCCTGGGTGCGTCGCTCTACCCCAAGTTTGCTGTGGATACGCCGCGCATGCGTCTTGACGGTGTGCAGGGAGATATACAGGCGATCAGCGATTTCCAGGTTGGAGTTGCCGAGCGCGATCAGTTGCAGCACCTCCAGCTCACGCTGGCTCAGCGGGTTTTGCGCCGCCCCGGCAGGCGCGGCCTGGGGCTCCAGGCCCAGCTCACTCAAAAGCCCCGGCGCGCGTAAACGCAACTCGCGGACCGCCTGCTGCACCTGGCAACGCTCTGCCAGCGCCAAGCCCGCTTGCAGCGACCGGCGCGCCAACGCCGGGTCGCCCAGTTGCCAGGTCACTTCACCGAGCACCAGGTGCAATTCGGTTTCCAGGCACAGCATGCCGCGTTGCCGTGAGGTGTCGAGCAAGGCATTGAGCCGCGCAATGGGTTGCTCGGCGCAGCCCAGCTTGACCTCGGCCAGCACCAGCAAATACTCCAGGCGCGGGATCAGCTCCAAGGTGGCCGGCGGTGCCTGCTTGGCGCAAGGCCCGCGAAAGTGGCGCAACACCCGGCGCACGGCTTGCACCGTCAATTCGGCGCGGCCTTGCTGCAACCAGAAGTGCCCACTGACCAGTAGCAGTACCGCGCGGTACACCGTGTCGGGTACCTGACGCTGCTGCATCAGGCGCTCGGCGTCGCGCAATTGAATGAACGCCTGGGCGTAGTCGCCACGATTGGCTGCCAACAGCGCCAGGCCCAGAAAGCCATACAGCACGCGCTTGTCCTGGCTCTGCAGGCACATGCTCAAGCCAGCCTCGAAACATTCAGCGGCCAGGCCGTCCTGGCCCCGACGCAAGGCTAGATGCCCGCGCCGCAGGACAATACGCCCCACCAACGGCCCGGCGGTGAGACGTTGCCCGGCCAACATCGCCTGCACCGTCTCCAATAGGCTCTGTGCACGGTACGGCGCGCCACGCTGCTCCAGCAACTGGGCGTGGTCCAACTCCAGCAGGGCCTCCAATACCAGCGAACCGTGGGCCCGGGCCAGGCACAGCGCTTCACGGTTCAAGCCTTGGGCGGCCTCCAACTCACCGCGCAGCAAGGCTTGCTGGGTCAGGCCCGACAGGCACATCAGCCGTGATGTCCAGGCGCTGTCAGGCAGCGCTTGCAGGGCTTCGAGAAAGTGCTCACGGGAGCGTTCGGCATCGCCGCTCAAATGCAGCAACCAGCCCCATTGCGCCTGCCAGCGCGCCAGCAGATAGCGTTGCGCGGCGGCCGTCGGTTGCGGGGCAAAGCGGGCCAGTTGCTCGATGCACAAGGCCGCCTGTTCGAATCGCCCGGCGAACAACAACGCGGCCGTGAGCAGCCCCACCAACTGCGCGGAACCCAACATCAACTCATCGCCATGCTGTTCATGCAGGCGTAACAGCAACACGGCGTTCTGCTGGCGAAACAAATCCTCGAAACTGAAGTGCTGCAACAGGCTCACCGCCACTTCATATTCCTGCGCCAGCAACGCCTGCTCGAAGGCGGCTTGCCAGTCGCGCTCGGCGCTGAACCACTGGCAGGCGCGGCGGTGCCACGAACGCTTGGCCGGCCAGGGTTCGTCGCGCAGCAGGCGCGCCAACGGTGGGAAGATGTGCAGCCAGTCGCTGGTGTCTTCCCAGGGCTGGATAAACGCCCCGAGCGCCTGTAGCTCGCGCAGGTACTGATCGCCGTCGCCATCGCCGAACAGGTGTTCGCACAGGCTCAGGTTAAAACGCGGCAAGTGAGCCAGTACACGCCAGGCTTCGGCCAGTGGCGCCGACAAGGTGCTGAAGAGTTCGTGTTGCAGGTAATCCAGCAAGGTCTTATCAGGGTGGTTATCGCCCAGCGCGGCGATGCGCACACCGGCACACCAACCGCCGCTGAATTGCATCACACTGTCGACGTTCTGCCCTGGGGCGAGCAGCGCCTGGACCTCCGCAGCGCTGAACGACAACTCACTGCACTCCAGCAATTCATCCTCCAGCAACAGGCGCGGCCAGTTGCACACCGGGCGCCGCCGCGCACCCAGCCACCACGTCAGTTGCGCACTGCTGGCGCTGAGCAGACGGTCGAGCAACGCGTCCAATTCGGGGCCCGGCAGGCGGCAGAAGTCATCCAGAAACAGCCACGCAGGATTGGGCCAGCGGCTGAGGTCGAGCAATAAGGTGGCTTCATCGATAAACACCAGGCCCAGCTGTTGCGCCAGCCGTGTGCACAACTCCAATGGGCTGAGTGCTGCGCCATGGAGCGGCATCCAATGAACCAGGCATCCCGCCGGCGCCTGCAATGCACACTCGGCGAGCAGCGCACTCTTGCCGCTGCCACCCGGCGCGCACAGCAACCTCACACGCGCCTGCGCCGCGAGCAAAGGCTGTGACAAGCGCGGACGCAACAGGTGGTGGGCGGACAGCCGTGGCATGCATCCAGGACGGTCCAGGCAGCGGGTCATGGCGGTCATTGCTGCATCCTGCTGTTTTTATTGTTGCGTCACCCTAGACCTGTGGTTGGCGGTTGTTGAAGAAGTATTCAGCGGGGTGATTGAGGACCATAAAAACCGCGGTGGACACCATTCGGTGTGGGAGCTGGGTTGCCTGGGATGGCCATAGGTATCTACACAACTTTGTGGGTTGTAACAGCAGACGGTAACCACGATGCGAAGCGAGCCGCTCTTGATCTTGCTCTTGATCTGCTTGTGATCTTGATCTCAGGCGCCCCGTTAAACCACGCTGGCCGGAATTCGACAGGGATTTGGGGGGTAAACCGGCAGGGATGCCGGTTTAGCCGCCCCGCGCCATGGATGGCGCGTGGCGGCGGCCCCCCAAATCACTGGCGGATTACGGGCACACCGAGCCTAAGCGAGGTGCCGAGTGGTGGGGCAAGAGCCCTTTGGTTACTTTGGGGCTTTTCCAAAGTGACCCGCCGTCAGGGCGGAACCCTAAGCGGCCGTTACCGCAGCAATGGATATGTACACACTCCAACTGTGTTGACCGTCAGGCCGCCTTCGCGAGCAAGCCCGCAGTTGGTTCGCGGGGGTGTCAGGTAGATTGGCGTCGGCTGTCAGGCCGTCTTCGCAGGCAAGCCAGCTCCCACAGTTTGATCGCGGGGTGGCAGGTAGATAAGCGTCGGCTGTCAGGCCGTCACGGGAGCAAGCTCCCTCGCCACAAGCCCAACGTCGCGCCAACGTTGTGTAGGTACCTATGCCTATCAAAACGCGCTACGAAAGATCTCCTCAATCTGACGCTGATCCGCCCGCCGAGGGTTAGTCAGCCCGCAGGCATCCTTCAGCGCATTGCTGGCCAGCAACGGAATGTCCTGCAACTTAGCGCCAAGCTCACGCAAACCAGCAGGAATTTCCACGTCTTGGGACAACCGACGAATCGCCGCAATCGCGGCCTGGGCGCCCTCTTCAGCGGTAATGCCCTTGATATCCGCACCAAGAGCCCGGCCCACGTCGCTCAAGCGTTTGGCGCAAACACTGGCGTTGAAGCTTTGTACGTGAGGCAACAACACCGCGTTGCACACACCGTGGGGCAGGTCGTACAAGCCGCCCAATTGGTGGGCCATGGCATGCACAAAACCCAGGGACGCATTGTTGAAGGCCATGCCAGCGAGGAACTGCGCATAGGCCATGTTCTCCCGTGCAGCCTTGTCAGTGCCGTCGCGGACCGCCAGGCGCAAGTTGGCGCTGATCAACTCGATGGCCTTGATCGCGCAGGCGTCGGTGATCGGTGTTGCGGCGGTGGACACGTAGGCTTCGATGGCGTGGGTCAGCGCATCCATGCCCGTGGCGGCGGTGAGGCCCTTGGGCATGCCGACCATCAGGGCCGGGTCGTTGACCGACAGCAGCGGCGTGACATTGCGATCGACGATGGCCATTTTTACGTGGCGGCTTTCGTCGGTGATGATGCAAAAACGTGTCATCTCGCTAGCCGTGCCAGCCGTGGTGTTGATGGCCACCAGCGGCAGTTGTGGCTTACTCGATTGGTCGACGCCTTCGTAGTCGCCGATACGCCCACCGTTAGTGGCGCACAGTGCGATGCCCTTGGCGCAGTCATGGGGCGAACCGCCGCCCAGGGACACCACGAAATCGCAGGCGCTCTGTTGCAGCAATGCCAGGCCTTTTTCGACGTTTTCCACGCTGGGGTTGGGCTTGGCGCCGTCGTAGATCACCGAGTCGATATCCTGCATCGCCAGCTTCTCGGCGATCATGCCAGCCACACCGGCTTTGGCCAGACCGGCGTCGGTGACGATCAACGCCTTGCCAAAGCCGTAGTTGCGAATGGCGGTCATCGCTTCGTCGAGGCAATCAATGCCCATGATGTTGACGGCGGGGATGAAAAACGTGCTGCTCATGATCGATCCTCAAAGGCTTTATGCCGACAGAATCAACCTGTACCGCGTAGCGCATCTTGATCAGGATCAATGCCGGCTCGTGATAAAGTCACCCCCCAGCCGATTTCGAGTAGACCCGCCGCAATGAAGGATTTCCAGGATATTGACGCCCACCTTGAAGACTGGAGTGCCCTGCGCGCTGCCGTCGACTTCAGCGGGATTCTGATCGGTAACGGCGCCAGCCGCACGATCTGGGAAGACTTCGCCTACGACTCGCTGTTCGAAAACGCCCGTACCGTCGAAGAAAAGCCCCTGACCCCCTCCGAACTCAGCGTGTTCGACGCCTTGCAAACCCGCAGTTTCGAGCAAGCTCTGGGCGCCTTGAAAACCACCAGCCGGGTCAACAAGGCCCTGGCGGTCAGTTCGGCGGCACCGCGTAACCGCTACTACGCGATCAAGGAAGCGCTGATCAACACCATCCATACCGTGCACATTCCCTGGCGCCTGGTGCAGCCGTCGACGCTGGCGACGATCCACGCAGAATTGGCCACCTACGCCACCGTCTTCACCAGTAACTACGACTTGCTCAACTACTGGGCGACCCTGCACGCACCGGGCATCGACGACCTGTTTCGCAGCACCGACTCAAGCTTCGACCTGCGCAATACGCGCACCGACATCACCCGCATCCTGTACCTGCACGGCGGCTTGCACCTGGTGCGCAACCTTGACGGCACGGCGCGCAAATTGCCGTCCACTGACAGCACCCTGCTCAGCAGTTTTGCCATCAATAACACGATCAAAACCCTCGACGATGTGCCGCTGTTCGTCAGTGAAGGCAAGGTGCAGGAGAAGCTCAAAAGTATCCGCAGTTCGGATTATCTGTCGTTCTGTTATGAACAACTGTTGAGCCATGAAGGCGCACTGTGCATCTTCGGCCATGACTTGGGGCCGCAGGATAAACACCTGGTGGATGCTATTGGCCAGGCCAGCATCAGCACCCTGGCGATCTCGGTGTCGGGGCGCAGTGATGGGTTTATTCGTCAGCAGAAGCGGCGATATTCGGAGCTGTTCGAGGGCAGTGGCGTAACGCTGAAGTTCTTTGCGGCGCGTACGCATCCGCTGGGCAATCCGGCACTATCAGTCCCTGTGGAACGCTGATCAAAATGTGGGAGCTGGCTTGCCTGCGATAGCGGCCTGTCTGTTGGCCCATCTGGCACTGATACACCGCTATCGCAGGCAAGCCAGCTCCCACATTGACTGCATTTCAATGAGTAAGAAGGCTCACTCCTCAGCGCTGTGCACCACCACCAGCAACTGCGCCTGCACCTCTCCCACCGAGCGAATCCGGTGGGGTTTCTGCGCGTTGAAATGCAGCGCATCGCCGCGCTCCAGCAGCACGCGCTCGTTCATGAAATCCACTTCAACCTGGCCTTCATGCACGAATAAAAACTCCTCCCCCAGGTGCTCCTTGAAGGTCTTGTCGGTGAACTGCGCCGGTGGGTAGATGATGAACGGCAACAGGCTGCGCTCGCTGACTTGATGAGCCAGCACCGCATAACCCGGCGAGGTGTCGGGCCGCTCGTGGCTGCGCACCAGGCTGTAGCTGTCGAGGCTGACGTTGTCTTCGCTGAACAGCTCTTCGACCTTCACGTTCAATGCCTTGGCCAGTTTCAACGCCGCAGCGATGGAAGGCGTATTGAGCCCGCGCTCGACTTTCGACAGGTAACTCTTGGTCATCCCGGATTTTTCGGCCAGGGCTTCCAGGGTCACGCCAAGTTTTTTTCTTAATATTTTCAAGCGGATAGACATTTGCTGCGGTTAATCCATGCAGAAAGCGATGAGACAGGCTTGCCAATGACACAAAGTGTCATATAGCATCTTTAGTGTCATTTGCATTCACCCAACGACCTTGCGAGCAGCGGGCGACCAGCAAATCCGACGTCCATTGAACCACCCAAAGGACACCGATATGGCCAAGACATTAGCACTCCCAAAAGACCAACTGGTCAAGCAAGCACTGAGCCAGATGCAAAACAGCCTGGCAGATAATACGTGGACCGACCGGCAAAAGCTGGCGCTGACCTGCCGAATCCTGTTCGAGTACGGCCACGACTCCGGCCTGGCCGGGCAGATCACCGCACGTGGGCCGGCGCCCGGCACCTACTACACCCAGCAGTTGGGCCTGGGTTTTGACGAAATCACCGCCAGCAACCTGCTGCTGGTCAACGAAGACTTGGAGGTGCTGGAAGGCCACGGCATTCCCAACCCCGCCAACCGTTTTCACACCTGGGTGTACCGCGGTCGACCGGATGTAAACTGCATCATCCACACCCACCCCACGCACATCGCCGCGCTGTCGATGCTGGAAGTACCGCTGCAGGTGTCGCACATGGACCTTTGCCCGCTGTACGAAGACTGCGCGTTCCTGGAAGCCTGGCCCGGCGTGCCGGTGGGCAATGAAGAAGGGGAAATCATCACCACGGCCCTGGGCGACAAGCGCGCCATCCTGCTCTCGCACCACGGGCAGTTGTCCACCGGGGCCAACATCGAAGAAGCCTGCGTGATTGCGCAGCTGATCGAACGGGCTGCCAAGTTGCAGTTGCTGGCGATGTCTGCGGGCACGGTCAAACCGATCCTGCCGGAGCTGGGGCGCGAGGCCCATGACTGGATCTCCAAGCCCAAGCGCCACGGCGCCGCGTTCAACTACTACGCCCGGCAAAACCTGCGCAAGCACGCCGATTGCCTGAACTGATTGCCCCTTTTTCGACCGGAGTTTTCCCCATGTCCAACCCAACCATTCACGGCATCATCGGCTACACCATCACCCCCTTCAGCGCCGACGGCCAACGCGTTGACCTCGACGCCCTCGGGCATTCTATCGACCGCTTGATCAACAGCGGCGTCCACGCCATTGCGCCCTTGGGCAGCACGGGTGAAGGCGCTTACCTGAGCGATGCCGAGTGGGATGAAGTCAGTGCCTACAGCATCAAGAAAGTCGCCAAGCGCGTGCCGACTATTGTCAGCGTGTCCGACCTGACCACCGACAAGGCCGTGCGTCGCGCCCGCTACGCCGAAGAACACGGCGCCGATGTGGTCATGGTGCTGCCGGCCTCGTACTGGAAACTCAGTGAAGCGGAAATCCTCGCTCACTACGCCGCCATCGGCGACAGCATCGGCGTGCCGATCATGCTCTACAACAACCCGGCCACCAGCGGCACCGACATGTCGGTGGAGCTGATCCTGAGGATTCTCAAGCAGGTCGAGAACGTGACAATGGTCAAGGAGAGCACTGGCGACATCCAGCGCATGCACCAGTTGAAACTGCAAAGTGACGTGCCGTTCTACAACGGCTGCAACCCGCTGGCGCTGGAAGCCTTCGCGGCTGGCGCCAAAGGCTGGTGCACCGCCGCGCCGAACCTGATCCCGCAACTGAACCTGAGCCTGTATCAGGCCGTACTGGCCGATGATTTGAACAAGGCGCGCGAGCTGTTCTACCGACAGTTGCCATTGCTGCAATTCATCCTCAAAGGCGGGCTGCCGGCGACGATCAAGGCCGGGTTGCGCTTGACCGGGCTGGAAGTGGGTAATCCACGCCTGCCGGTATTCCCTCTGGGCGAAGCAGGGATCGAGCAACTGAAAACACTTCTGAAGTAAACCCCCGCCCCTGTAGGAGCGAGCTTGCTCGCGAAGAACGCCAACGATAACGCAGCACATCGGGAGTTCGTGTCGCCTGTTGGTTTTTCGCGAGCAAGCTCGCTCCTACAGAAGAGGGCACATTAACAGAGACAAATGACAATAGTTCTCGATATCATTCACGACTTCTCCAAGCCGAGCTTCGTCAAGAAGGATATCCATGTCTCGTCCCCAGCCCGACCCGTCGTCGGCCGATGCCTGTCGCGGGTTTTATGCAGACATTCTGTATTTCCTGCGTAAACGCACGGACAACGCCAGCGACGCGGCGGACATGGCCCAAGATGTGTTTACCCAATGGCTGGGCTACCGCGACCGCGCCAAGGTCGAGCAGCCGCGGGCGTTTCTGTTCCAGATGGCGCGCAACCTGCTGCGCGATCACTGGCGCAAACAGAAGGTACGGCAAACCGCCCACCCTGATCACGCCGAAATGGATGCCGAGCCGGTCACCGAAGAGCACAACGACCCCATGGCCGCCGCCCTGCGCCTGCAACGCCTGGAACAGTTGAAAGAAGTCCTCGCCGAACTCTCGCCCCGCCGCCGAGAAGCCCTTATGCTGCACCGCTTCGAAGGCTTGAGCCAGGCACAGATCGCAACGCGCATGGGCATCTCCACCAGCATGGTGGAAAAGCACATCGCCTTTGCCCTGCTGCACTGCAAGCGACGCCTTCAACCCGACACCGGCACGGAGCAGCCAGAATGAACCGCCCGAGCGACACAGACGCGCTGGACAGCCAAGCGAGCGATTGCATCGACGCCCAAGCTGCCAGTTGGTTTGCACGCAACCGCAACGAAGTCAGCCGCGCCGACCGTAAAGCCTTTGCCGCCTGGCAGGCGGTGCCCGCCCATGCGCGCGCCTATGCCGAATTCGAACAGCTGTGGGCCGACCTCGCCCAGTTGCAACAACTGAACAAACCGCTGGCACTGCCCAAGCGCAAGCCCGCCTTGTGGCGCCCTGCCCTGGCGGTGGCCGCCGCCGTGCTCTGCGCCGTGTTGGCGACCTCTATCGGCGCGCCGCGCGAGCTGTTTCACAGCCAGGTGGCCACCCAAGCCAAGGGCATGCGCACGTTGACTCTGCCCGATGGCAGTACCTTGTATGTGAATGCCAACACCAATATCCGCGTGGACTTCAGCGCCCATCATCGGGTGCTGCACCTGGACACGGGCCAGCTGTATATCGAAGTGGCCGCCGACAAGGAGCGCCCCCTTTACGTGCAAGCCGGCGAGTCGAGCGTACGGGTGGTGGGCACTGCTTTGGATGTGCGCCGCGGGCAGCAACAATTGGTGGTCAGCGTTGCCCATGGCCAGGTCGCTTTCGAGCCAAATGGCAAAAGCCCCGTCACCCTGCTCGGCGCCCAGCAACGCGCCTCCTACAACTACGCCAAAGGCACCGTGCAACAACAAACCCTCAACGCCGAAGAGGTCGCCGATTGGCGCAGCGGGCACTTGTCATTTCGCAATCGCGAACTGGCCAGCCTGATCGACGAGCTGAGCCTGTACCGCCCGCAGACGTCGTTGCAGGTGAGCAAGGCCGTCGCGCAGCTCAAGGTATCGGGCAACCTTGACGTGAATGACCCAGACGCCCTGCTCAAGGCATTACCCGCGTTGTTGCCGGTGAAAACCGTGCTCTCGGCTGACGGCACTATCAGAATCGAGCCGAGCAAATAGGCCGCAACATCACACATGAGAATATTTTGCATTCGCATGTGTGGTTTTTTTTGCCTGCCCCGTCTTCCTCCTGTCTGTGTTTGATACGCACACCTTTTTGGCTATTTAGCCGCTCCGGGGGATTTCATGTTTCGCGCGCCTTGCCACGCTTCGCACCTGTTTCTTCGACCGACACTCATGGCTACGTGCCTGGCCTTGAGCCTCAGCGCCGAAGCCGAGTCGTTCAAGCTGCACCTGCCGGCCCAGTCGCTGGCCACATCCTTGAGCCAGGTGGCCCAGCAGGCGAAAATCCAGCTGCTGTTCGATGAAACCCTGCTCAAGAACGTGCAGGCCCCGGCGCTTAACGGTGACTACACCCCGGAAGTGGCCATTCGCTCCCTGCTCAAAAACGGCGAACTCATCCTGCTCAAGGTCGGCAGTACCTACGTGGTGCGCCCCGATGCGGGTAAAACCACCAGCGGTGGCGCGATCCAGTTGGACACCCTGAGCGTGATCGGCACCGGCAATGAGGTGAACGCCAGCACCGTCAACCGCTCCACCCTGACCCAGGCCGACATCGACCGCTACCAGTCCAATAACATCCCCAGCCTGTTGCAGACCTTGCCCGGTGTCAGCCAGGGCGGCTCCTTGAAACCCGGTGGCCAAACCATCAACATCCGCGGTTTCGGCGATGCCGAAGATGTACCGCTGACCGTCGACGGCGCCACCAAGACGGGCTTTGAGCGTTACCAGCAAGGCACGGTGTTTATCGAGCCCGAGCTGATCAAGCGCATCGAAGTGGAAAAAGGCCCCAACTCGCCTTTCACCGGTAATGGCGGCTTCGGCGGCACGGTCAACATGGTCACCAAGGACGCCCCGGACCTGCTCAAGGACGGCCGCAACAGCGGTGCGATGCTCAAATATGGCTACTCCAGCAACGACCATGAGCAGGTCTACAGCAGTGCCGTGTATGGCCGTACCGACGACGGCCGTTTCGATGCGCTGGCCTACCTGACCCAACGCGACGGCGGCGATATGAAAGTGGCCGCCAAGTTACCCAACGACAACAATGAGTACCCGATCAACCCCCAGCGCCTGCCCAACAGCGCCCAGGATGTGGACGGCAAGCTGTTCAAGGTCAACGCACACTTTACCGATGAGCACAGTGTCGGGCTGTCGTACTCGCGCTCCCACAGCAACCGCTGGACCCCGTTTTCCGCCGCCAGCTACCCCACGCCGCCGACTCAGTTCAACATCGACCGCTACGGCTACGAAGGCGCGTTGAAGCGTTTCCTCGCCCACCGTGACACGGTCGACACCACCTGGTCGGGCAAGTATGAATACCAGCCGCTGGACAACCCGCTGGTGGACTTGACCATCAAGTACTCCCAGTCCAACACCGAGCAGACCGATGAGCGTGACGCCACGGCGTTTTTCCAGTTGGCCACTGGCGGGCGCAAGATGGACACCGCCTACACCGACAAGCTCCTGGATATCCGTAACGTCAGCCTGTTCGACACCGGCCCCTTGCAGCATGCCGTGACGGTCGGCGGGCAAATCCGCAAGCACACCCGCGAAACCGAAATGTGGATGCCCGGCGCCATCTACAACACGCCGCGCTACAACTACGGGCACTTCCAGCCGGGCTTCATGCCCCACGGCAAAGTCGATACCAACAGCTTCTTTATCCAGGACGCGGTGACGTTGGGCGATGTGACGATCACACCGTCCCTGCGCTATGACCATGTGCGCAACCGCGGCGAAGGCAACGATGCGCCCTACTACAACAACCCCAACCCGGCAGTGGGTCACGACTACAGCGACCGCACCTACACCGGCTGGTCGCCACGCCTGGCGCTGTTCTGGACCGTGACGCCGAATGTGGGGCTGTTCGCCAACTGGAGCCAGACCTGGCGCGCCCCGGTGATCGACGAACAATACGAAGTGCAGGGTGTGGGCAGCCGCACCGCCACCAGCGTCGACCTGGACCCGGAGCGCATCACCTCCATCACCCTGGGCAACATCACCAGCTTCGACAACCTGATCGCCCAGGACGACAACCTGCAACTGCGCACCACCCTGTTCCACAACAAGGTCGAAGACGAGATCTTCAAGGCCACCGGCGTAGGCTGCCAGAACCAGGCCATCAACGGCGGCAGCATCGCTTCAGCTTGCCCGCCTGGGCCGATGTCCAACTACCGCAATATCGGCAGCCTGACCATCAAGGGCGTTGAGCTCGAATCGATCTACAACTCCACCTACCTGTTTGGCTCGGTGTCGTTCGCCTATGCCAAGGGCCAACACCAAGGCGCCTACACCAACCCTTGGGGCCCGGACGTGGCAGCGCGGGACATCCCGCCGACCAAATGGGTGCTGGTACTGGGCACCCACATCCCGGCCTGGGATGCCCAAGTGGGCTGGATGGGCCAATTCATCGGCGCCACCGACCGCCTGCCCAGCGACAAATACTCCGGCGGCCCAGGCTCCAGCATCGGCGATCTGTTCTACGACCAGTACGGCAACAAGCGCTACAACACCCAGGGCCTGTTCGCCAAATGGACACCGCAGCAGGCGTACCTCAAAGGCACCGAGGTGAACTTCACGGTGGACAACCTGTTCAACAAAAACTTCCGCCCGGCCTTGAGCGGCGACCGGGCGTACACCAAAGGGCGTGATGCGAAGATCAGCGTGACGCGGTTCTTCTAAGCACACACGCATTCCAACTGTGGGAGCTGATAGCCATAGGTATCTACACAACACCGTAACGCTCAACGGTAACCACGATGCGAAGCGAGTCGCTCTTGATCTTGATCTGCTTTTGATCTTAGGCGCCCCGTCAAACCACGCTGGCCGGAATTCGACAGGGATTTGGGGGGTAAACCGGCAGGGATGCCGGTTTAGCCGCCCCGCGCCATGGATGGCGCGTGGCGGCGGCCCCCCAAATCACTGGCGG
>NZ_WKCD01000449.1:0-2538 GCF_021606625.1 Pseudomonas sp. PA-4-8C | reverse complement strand
CACCCAAGCAATTTGACTACTCGAAAGAGCATCAGATTGCGGTGTGTGAAGACGAAGATGAACCGAAAGTTCGACGCTCACAAAACACCGAGATCTATCACCTACCCAATTTGCTGAAGCGAGGCCATCTGGTCACGACTCAGTACCCGAATTTCTTGACGACCATAGAGCATTGGAACCACCTGATCCCATCCCGAACTCAGCAGTGAAACGATGTATCGCCGATGGTAGTGTGGGGTTTCCCCATGTGAGAGTAGGTCATCGTCAAGATTAAATTCCGAAACCCCAATTGCGAAAGCAGTTGGGGTTTTGTTTTGGGCGCTCGAAAAGTGTCCACCTTGTCCCCGTACACTTGTTCGTCCTGTGTCCGCCCCGTGCACCACAGTGCTAAAGTCCATCCCTCGATTTTGCTTTTCCCAAGGAAGCCGTTATGCCGGACGCGACGTCCCTCAGCCCTGGATTCATGGTGGTTCATGGCAACCGCCTGGACGAGCTGCGAAGCCTGGTGGTCAGTTGGATGCGCCGTTACCCGCTGGCACCTTTGGAAAACGAAATCGCCCTGGTACAAAGCAACGGCATTGCCCAGTGGCTCAAGCTGGCCTTGGCCGAAGACCCGCAAGCCGATGATATGGGCGGCTGTGGCATTGCCGCAGCTATCGACGTGCAACTGCCTGGCAGCTTTATGTGGCAGCTTTATCGCATGGTCTTGGGCCGTGATGAGATCCCGCCCAAGTCCCTGCTTGATAAAGCCCCGCTGACCTGGCGCCTCATGCGCCTGTTACCCGAGTTGATCGACCAACCGCACTTCGAGCCGCTGCAACGCTTCCTGACGCAAGACACCGACCTGCGCAAACGCTACCAACTCGCCGAGCGCCTGGCTGACTTGTTCGACCAATACCAGGTTTACCGTGCTGACTGGCTGGAAGACTGGGCCGCAGGCCGGCACCAACTGCGCAATGGTCGAGGCGATTCCAAACCGCTCAACCCAGCCAACTGCTGGCAAGCCGAGCTATGGCGCGCGCTGCTGTTGGATGTAGGTGAAGCAGGCATGGCCGAAAGCCGGGCCGGCGTTCATCAGCGCTTCATCGAGCGCATCAACAGCCTTGAACAAGCACCTCCCGGCTTGCCTCCCCGGGTGATTGTCTTCGGCATCTCATCGCTGCCGGCCCAGGCGCTGGAAGCCTTGGCGGGCTTGGCTCGTTTCAGCCAAGTCCTGCTCTGCGTGCATAACCCCTGCCGCCATCATTGGTCGGACATCGTCGCCGACAAGGACTTGCTGCGTAACGAATACAAACGCCAGGCGCGCAAAACGGGCATGCCCGTCACTATCGACCCACAAACTTTGCACCAGCACGCCCATCCGCTGCTCGCTGCCTGGGGCAAGCAGGGCCGTGATTACATCAGTCTGCTGGACAGCTACGATGACCCCAACAGCTACCGCGCCGCATTTCGCGACGGCCGTATTGACCTGTTCAGCGACAGCGAACCCACCACGCTCCTCAACCAACTCCAGGACGATATCCTCGAACTGCGCCCGTTGAATGAAACCCGTGAGCTCTGGCCCGCTGTCGACTTGCAACGCGATACGTCGATCCGTTTCCATATCGCCCACAGCGCCCAACGCGAAGTGGAAATCCTCCACGACCAATTACTTCATCGCTTCAGCGCCGACCCCACACTGCGCCCTCGGGACATCATCGTCATGGTCCCCGACGTCGACAGCTACGCGCCGCACATTCGCGCGGTCTTCGGCCAGCTCGAACGCCATGACCCACGCTTCATCCCCTTCACCCTTACAGACCAAGGCCAACGTGGTCGCGACCCGCTGTTGATTGCTGTGGAGCACCTGCTCAAACTCCCCGACAGCCGCTTCCCCGTCAGCGAAATCCTCGACCTGCTCGACGTCCCGGCCCTGCGCGAACGCTTCGCCATCAAAGAGCGTGATCTGCCCACCTTGCATCGCTGGATCGAAGGCGCCGGCATCCGCTGGGGCCTGAACGCCGAGCAACGCGCCGGTTTAGGCCTGCCCACGGAGCTGGAGCAAAACAGTTGGCGATTCGGCCTGCGCCGTATGCTGCTGGGCTATGCCGTCGGCACTGGCTCGGCCTGCGGCGGTATCGAGCCGTATGACGAAATCGGTGGCCTCGATGCGGCCTTGATCGGCCCGCTGGTCGCCTTGCTCGATGCCTTGAACGATGCCCATCAGGCGTTATCAGAACCCGCCTCCCCACAGGCCTGGGGCGAGCGTCTACAACGCTTGATGCAGCTGTTTTTCCTGCCCAGCAGCGAGCACGATGACTATCTGCTGGGACAGCTCGAACAATTAAGAGAAACCTGGCTGGAAACCTGCGAGTCCGTTGGTCTGCAAGACGAGTTACCCCTTACGGTCGTGCGTGAGGCATGGTTGGCCGGATTGGATCAGGGGCGCCTGTCCCAGCGCTTCCTGGCGGGGGCGGTCAATTTCTGTACGCTGATGCCCATGCGTGCGATCCCGTTCAAGTTGGTTTGCCTGCTGGGCATGAACGACGGCGATTACCC
>NZ_WKCD01000448.1:0-2557 GCF_021606625.1 Pseudomonas sp. PA-4-8C | reverse complement strand
CACCCGCCCTGCCCCGAGCCCGCCGTCGGCGGTGAACTGGCTGGGCACCGATGACCAGTCCCGCGATGTGTTGGCGCGGGTGATCTTTGGCGCACGGGTGTCAATCCTGTTTGCCCTGGCCCTGACTGCCATCAGCGCCGTCATCGGGATTGCCGCCGGCGCGCTGCAGGGGTACTACGGCGGCTGGGTGGACTTGCTCGGGCAACGCATCCTCGAGGTGTGGTCCGGCCTGCCGGTGCTGTACCTGCTGATTATCCTGTCGGGGTTTGTCGAGCCGAATTTCTGGTGGTTGCTGGGGATCATGGCGCTGTTTTCCTGGTTGGCCCTGGTGGACGTGGTGCGCGCCGAGTTCCTGCGCGGGCGCAACCTGGAGTACGTCAAGGCCGCGCGCGCCCTGGGCCTGGGCGATGCCAAGATCATTCGTCGGCACATCCTGCCCAACGCCATGACCGCGACCCTCAGCTATTTGCCGTTTATCTTGACCGGAGCGATCTCCACCTTGAGCGCCCTGGACTTCCTTGGCTTCGGCATGCCCGCCGGCAGCGCGTCCCTGGGTGAGCTGATCGGCCAGGGCAAGCAGAACCTGCAAGCGCCGTGGCTGGGGCTGACGGCATTTTTCACCCTGGCACTGATTCTGTCGTTGCTGGTGTTTATCGGCGAGGCGTTGCGTGACGCCTTCGACCCTCGCTCATGAGTAAGTGCGTATGAACCTGATCGAAATCCGCGACCTATGCGTCGCCTTCAACGGCCAGACCGTCGTGCGCAACCTGAGCCTGGACGTGCGCCCCGGCGAGTGTCTGGCGCTGGTGGGTGAGTCGGGCTCGGGCAAGTCAGTGACGGCCCATTCGATCCTGCAACTGCTGCCGCAAGCCGGCACCCAAACCCTGGGTTCGATCAAGTATCGCGGCCAGGAACTGATCGGCGCCTCACCAAGCACTCTGCAAAAATTGCGCGGCAACCGCATTGCCATGATCTTCCAGGAGCCGATGACCTCCCTGAACCCGCTGCACAGCATCGAAAAGCAGATCGGCGAAACCCTGCTGCTGCACAAGGGCCTGGGCGGCAAGGCGGCGCAGGCGCGCATCCTCGAACTGCTGGAACTGGTGGGCATCCAGAAACCCCAGGAACGGCTCAAGGCCTACCCCCATCAACTGTCCGGCGGCCAGCGCCAGCGGGTGATGATCGCCATGGCCCTGGCCTGCGAGCCCGAACTGCTGATTGCCGACGAGCCCACCACGGCGCTCGACGTGACGGTGCAGCGCAAGATCCTGTTGCTGCTCAAATCTTTGCAGCAACGTTTGGGCATGTCGCTGCTGTTGATCAGCCACGATCTGAACCTGGTGCGCAGTATCGCCCAGCGGGTCTGCGTGATGCGCGCCGGGGAAATCGTCGAGCAGGCCGACTGCCAGGCCCTGTTCACCGCACCGCAGCATCCCTACAGCCGCCTGCTGCTGGACGCCGAGCCCTCGGGCGATGTGCTGTGCAGCGAGCCGCGTGAGACGGTACTGGAAGTGGATGACCTGAGCGTGCAATTCCCCCTTGGCGGCGGGCTGTTCCGGGCCAAGACCTACCTGCGCGCGGTGGACGGTATCAGCCTCAGCGTGCAGCGCGGCAAAACCCTGGGGATTGTCGGTGAGTCCGGTTCCGGCAAGTCCACCCTGGGCCAGGCGATCCTGCGCTTGCTCGACTCCAGCGGCAGCATCCGCTTCCAGGGTGAGGCCCTGGACCCGCTCAACCATCAGCAGATGCGCCCGTGGCGCAAGCAGATGCAGGTGGTGTTCCAGGACCCCTATGGCAGCCTCAGCCCGCGCATGTCGGTGCAGCAGATCATCAGCGAGGGCCTGGAAGTACACGCACCGTGCAGCCTGGCCGACCGCGAAGCGCAAGTCATCCAGGTGCTCAAGGACGTGGGCCTCGACCCTGCCAGCCGGCATCGCTACCCCCATGAGTTTTCCGGTGGCCAGCGCCAACGCATCGCCATTGCCCGCGCCCTGGTGCTCAAGCCAGCGCTGATGCTGCTCGACGAACCCACCTCGGCCCTGGACCGCACGGTGCAAAAACAAGTAGTGGCGCTACTGCGCGAACTGCAGGACAAATACGGCCTGACCTACCTGTTTATCAGCCATGACCTGGCGGTGGTGCGCGCCATGGCTCATGACATGATCGTGGTCAAGGATGGCAAGGTGGTGGAGCGTGGCGCCAGCCATGATGTGTTCGAGTCGCCCCAACACCCGTACACCAAAGAACTGCTGGCAGCAGCGCACATCCCTTTGTAGAGGTGAGATTGTTCCCACGCTCTGCGTGGGAACACAACCCGAGACGCTCCGCGTCGTGCCCTGGCCCTACGCCAAGTGACGCAGAGCGTCACGGTAGGCATTCCCACGCAGAGCGTGGGAACGATCATTAACAGGATTCTGTACCCATGAGCACTAGCCTCAAGGACTACCAACAGGTTCGCGGCCTGGCCATCCAGTCGCTGTTCGAGATCATCGAGCAGTCCAGCGAAGGCACGGTCATCGTCGACCGCGATGCAAATATCGTGTGGATGAACGAGCGT
>NZ_WKCD01000447.1:0-2597 GCF_021606625.1 Pseudomonas sp. PA-4-8C | reverse complement strand
CCCGTCGGCAGGTGTATAGCCGCCAGCAGGTAATCGCTCGCGCTACTGTCGCTGTCAATGCCTTGCATTGTTTGCTGCAGCGTTTTGCCCATCAACTGCCCTTGCGGGGAATTGACCAGCGCTTGGAGTATTTTAGCCGGGTCGTTGCCCGCCTCTGCCAGCAGCGGCTGGCGATAGCGCAGAAACTCCAGCACACCACCCTGGGTTTGCATCACCAGCGGCTGATCGCCAAGGGCATGCTGGTGATTCATCGTGATAAGACGCAAGCGCTGCTGCTCGTCTACCGTCAAGGGAACCGACCAGGATAATGCGCCTCCCAGGTTGCCCAGCGAGGGGACGGGGTTGCCGGGTAACGGTTCATCTTGGCTGACACGTGGGGTCGTCATCGACGTATGGATGCCGCCCGCCACAGGCGATGGCTGATGTTCATCTGTAGGCTGTGGAGGCGAAAAAGGCGTACTCGCAGCGGTAATGCTTGTCATAAAAAGCCTGTCCATAGTCGAGGAGTTTTCCTGGCAACGCGTGTGTCAACGCTTGCGGCCGTTCACTGAGTGTCAGTGCTCAATGAGGAGGTTCCTGACCAAGTACAAGATTTCGTGACAGTGCACCGGTACCGCGTCAGAGCAACGCGCTGACTAGCATCCCAATCGCCACCAACCCGCACAGGCTGGCGAACCCCACTTGCAATACCCGCGCAGGAATCACCGAACACAACCGTCGTCCCGCTAACATGCCGATGACACTCGCACCAATAAACACCCAGCCCACCGGCTCGATGCTCACCCCCGCATGAAACGCACCGGCCACGCCGATCAGCGACAGCAGGCTGACCACCATCAAGGAAGTGGCGACGATCCCGCGCATCTGCACGTCGGTCAGTTGCTTGAACGCCGGTACAATCAGGAAGCCGCCACCCACGCCCAGCAACCCCGACACGGCGCCGGTCACCGCCCCCAACGCTGCCAAAGTGGCGCTGCATTTGGCGGTCCAGGCCAGGCGCCCGGTCTGCTGGTTGAGCATGCAGTTCTTCTGGCCCCACGACGCCGAGCCATGGTCACTCGGCCCGGCCTCGCGCTTTTCCCGTTGCAGCATGCGCCAGGCCACCAGCACCATCAGCGCGCTGAACAAGCCCATCAGCACCGGTTCCGAGAGTTGGTGGGCGACGAACACGCCCAACGGCGAAAACAGCGCGCCGAGCAAGGCAATCAGTAGTGCCGCGCGGTAACGCACCAGGCCATGGCGTAAACCATCGATGGCCCCGACCGCTGCCGCTGCGCCCACCGCGAGCAATGACACGGGCGCGGCCTGGGTCATGGTCAAGCCCAGCCCCAGCACCAGCGCCGGCACCCCGAGGATGCCGCCGCCCGCGCCGGTCAGGCCCATGACCAGGCCCATCAATACCCCTAACAGACTGGCGAGCAGCATTCAGTCCACCTTGCTCAGGCGGGTCAGCCACTCGCGGCCCTTGAGCATGCCGTTCCAGTAGAACCACGGCAGCAGCGTGGCCTTGAGGAACCACATCGAACGGCGCGCCTGCGTTGGATCGAGAGCAAAAGTCGGCAGCAACTTGCCGCCATAGCCAAACTCGGCCAGCACCACCTTGCCCTTCTCCACCGTCAATGGGCAGGAACCATAACCGTCGTACTTGAGCGGCAATGGCGCCTGTTTGCGCAGGGCCAGCAGGTTTTCGGCCACCACCACGATTTGCTTGCGCACCGCTGCCGCCGTCTTGGCGTTGGTGGTGCCGCACACATCGCCCAGGCCGAAGATATGCGGGTAGCGCAGGTGTTGCAGGCTGTGGGGGTTCACTTCGCACCAGCCGGCGGCGTCGGCGAGCAGGCTTTCGCGGATAAAATCCGGAGCGACCTGCGGCGGTACGACGTGGAGCATGTCGAAGGTTTTCTCTTCGACCGTCGCGTTACCTTGGGCGTCTTTGACTTCAAACCAGGCTTTGCGCGCCGGGCCATCGACTTTCACCAGGTTGGAATTGAATGCCAGGCGCGCGTTGTATTTTTCGACGTACTTCATCAAGGGCGGCACAAAGGTCGGCACACCAAACAACGCGGCACCGGCCAGGTTGAATTCGACGTCGATGTGTTTGAGGTTGCCCTGCTTGAGCCAGTGGTCGCAGGACAGGTACATGGCTTTTTGCGGCGCGCCGGCGCATTTGATCGGCATGGCCGGCTGGGTGAACAACGCCTTGCCGCCCTTGAGCTGCTGCACCAACTGCCAGGTGTACGCGGCGTGCTCATAGCTGTAGTTGGAGGTGACGCCGTGTTGGCCCAAGGTGTCTTGCAGGCCTTCGATTCTTTCCCAGGCCAGGCGCAGGCCAGGGCAGACGATGAGGTTTTTCCAGGTGACGCGTTGGCCGTTGTCGAGCACCAGGGTGCTTTCATCGGGCAGCACTTCGCTGACAGCGGCCTGCACCCAGCTCACGCCATTGGGCAGCACATCGGCCAGGGGCCGGCGGGTCTTGTGCAGGTCGTAGGCGCCGCCGCCGACCAGGGTCCAGGCCGGCTGGTAGCAGTGGTAGTCGTTAGGTTCGATGAGGGTGATGTTCAGGTGCGGGTCGCGCTTGAGCAGGCTGGCCAGCAGGC
>NZ_WKCD01000446.1:0-2602 GCF_021606625.1 Pseudomonas sp. PA-4-8C | reverse complement strand
CTCCCGAACTGTGAAGCAGGGTTGTTACATTTTTATGAAAATTGAATGGCGAGAGGGTGTTTTGTCCTGCTTTGCCGCCGCAGGGCTGAATTTTTAGGACATGGGTTAGTAACAAAATAAGACTAAGAACCTGCACGCGCCGCTTTTTTGGCGCCTTTTTTGGACAGCGTGAGGTGAGCTTGAAGACATACAGCTCACCTCGCCCTGTCACAATCGGGTTTAAACTTCAGAAGTGCCACTCAAGGTGGAACGTCGGCGCATGCGTATCGGTACCCGGTTTATTGATCGCGCCATACTTGTGTTTCCAGTACTCATAGCCCGGACCGACCAATAGGGTATTTTTGCGACCCCATGCCAGTTGCCCGACATCGACCATCAATGACGCGCGCACCAGGCTTTCCTCGGCCGTATCCTGCTTGAAGTAATCCTTGCCCTTCTCGGTCTTGTAGCTGGCAAAACCCTGGAATTTGAGGGGCACGCCGGCCACCTGGAACGGGATGCCCCAGACCATGTGCAACACATAGTACGGGTCGAACTGGATGTTTTCGGCCTGGCACGCATTCAACCCGCAGTGGTTCCATTCCATGGCATACAGCAGGCTGATATCCAGGTAACCGGGCACGTCGAACTTGAGCGTCGGACCGGCCACCAACATGCGCTTGCGGGTAGCGAACTCGGTGTTCTTGTAGTTGAGCTCAACTCCGCCGCTCAGGGCCACCTCCTTGACCGGACCAAAGGCCATCGACCGCTCGAACACCTGGCTGAGGAACAGTTGATGGCGGTACACCAGATAGGCCTCGGTCGCACCCGAATCGCTGTCTTTCTTTGGATCGTTACTGTCGGACTTGAGTACGTCCAGGTTGAAGAAATTGGAACCGGTCTCATTGCCGCTGGCATGGCCCAGTTGGTAGATCTCCTTCTGGACCTTGCCACGGATGCTGGGTTCGGTGAAGTCGGTACCGTAGCGAAAACCGATGAAGGTATCGCTCCAGTCCTTGGCCTGTGCCGGGCTTGAGATCAGACTCATTGCACCCGCGGTTATCAAAAGAGCCTTGCAATACGTTTTTTGTAATTGTTGTACGTACATGTTCAGGATTCCATCACGTCAAAGGTCCAGCCATCCCGGTTTCCAGGCATGCGCAAGCCTTGCCCGGACGACCACGAGGGCCGGGTTCAAGTTGCCAGGGGTGCTATGGCTTAGCGGACGTTAGCCATGGGTATGACGAGTGGATTGCCAGGCAATCATTTGCCAGCCGTTATTGCCCGCCTTCCACACGCTGATGTACCGCGAGTTGAGAACCATGGGTTCGCCACGGATCACCACGTCCATGTCGATCAGCCCGGTAACGACCACGCATTCCCCTACCCTGCGCATCTGCTCGTCACGGCTGGTGAAGCCGCGATAGCGCCAGACGCCCTCTCGCATGCCCTGCAGGTAGCTGCTCTTGCTGTCGCTCTTGCCGTCCGAGTGGCTGTAGGTCAAGTCGCGGGTATAGATACTTTCCAGGAAGTCCATATCGCCCTCGACCATCGCCTGGCGGCGGCGCAATTCCAGGGTTTGGATCTGTTGTTCTACGCGTTGCTCTGACATCGTTTGATACTCCAGTGTTGATCTCAAACTTCAGGAATCCGTGGTTTTCAGCGCCCCTCCCGCGCGAGCGGGCACGTCTGACTCCACCTGGGGCATAAACAACAGCGTGACAGTGGCCAAGGCAAAAAAACCGGCGCACACCAACAGGCCCCACGCCAGGCTGTAGTGGGTGGCGATACCACTCAGCAGGAGCGGCGCAAAAGCCGCCAGGCCCCGGCCAAAGTTGAAGCAGAAGCCCGCGCCGAGAGTGCGTACCCGCGTGGGGTACAACGCACTGAAGTAGGAGGCAAACAAACTGGCAAAGGCATAGAAGAAGGCATAGATCGGCCCTAGCCAGAACAGAATGGCGTTATCGGTGGTGAGTGCATAAATCGATAACATCAGCGCGCTGCCGAGCAATGACAGGAGCGTGGCGTTGCGTTTACCGATGTGGTCAGCGATGAAGCCGAAGGCATTGATACCGATAAAGGCGCCGATGTTGAGGATCGCCATGAAGTTGGCCATCATCCCAATGTCCAGTCCGCGCTCCTTGATCAAGTAGGTGGGCAACCAAGTGCTCGCCCCCCAGAAGCCAATCACCGCAAAACTCGCCGCCAGGGTACCCAGCAGGGTCAGGCGCAGCAGTTCGGGGGAAAATATTTCGCGTATCGAGACATGCTTGTGCTGGCTGGGGCCGGCCATGTTGCGGATTTTCTGCGCGGTCCATTCCGGTGACTCAGGCACAAAGAAAAACAGATACGCCAGCGGGATCAAGGTGGAGATCCCCGCCACCATGAACAGGGTTTGCCAGTCTGGCAGGTAGCTGGCCGCCACCATTGCCGCGATGGCGGCGCCAATCGGGAATGAACTCAACACGAACCCGATCGCTCGTGCCCGTTGATGGGCAGGCCAGGTTTCCGTTACATAGGCTGAGACAATCCCCCACACCCCGCCCAAGCCCAGCCCGGACAGAAACCGCAGGAGCAGGAGCAAGCCCCAGTTGTGCGTGGTAGCGACCAGCGTGGTCAACAC
>NZ_WKCD01000445.1:0-2654 GCF_021606625.1 Pseudomonas sp. PA-4-8C | reverse complement strand
GTTCCATGTCTTGCGTATTTTTTGTGTTGAGTGTCGGAAAACTGCACTTTTAATCGGGTTATTCTCTGAAGTTGGTCGACCTGTATTCTCGGGTCGTTGAACCTGTGATTTGCTGTACCACCGGATGACCTTGCATGAGGTCCGCCGCAGATGTCTGTACTAGCCTTACGCGTTCTCTTCAGTTTTTTAATGACTCTATGATCGTGTCGTAACGGCTATTTTTTGTGCTGCTCGCTTCGGCGGCCAGCGCTTTTTTGATGTGGGGGCGTTTCCTTGGCAGTCAGTAATCTGGATATGCACGCGTTATTCGTGCTGGGTGATTTGCGCGCTAAGTTGGTCAAGCAGTTTCAATCTCGGTTTGTCTACATCACTGAACAGACGCCGGAAGGTATTTATATCGCCGAGATCGATACTGAAACGGCGCTGGTCGTGGATGACAAGCCGCGCCTGGAACTCAAAGTGGGCGACCATTTTCGCGCTTCGGTGTTGCCCAGCCGCGAGGGTGGCAAGTTCGAATTGAGGTTTCGCGACATCAAGTTGACCGTGTACGGCCTCGGCGACTATGCCTTTGTGTCATCGAACGAAGGCCAGGGTATTGTGTTCAAGGAAGGCCACAGCGTGATGCTGGTATTCGCTGCCCATGAGCAATTGCAAGAAGGGTTGACCAAAACCCTGAAGGCCGTGACGGGCAAAGCCGCCAAATGGCGCAAGGGTGAGCTGGTGACCTTCAAGGCCAGCGAGTAGGCGATAAATACGCTGTGCATCTTTGTCTTTTGGAACCTCTACTACAGTTGAGTTGACTTAACTATTCAGAGGCTTCGCGCATTCGCAGCAAAGCCGTTCGCCATGACTGCGAAAACGCGAGGTGCACAGGCATGAAAGGATTGAAGTCACTGCTGGCGGCGGGCCTGACGACCCTGACTCTGTCATTGCCGGTATCGGCTGCCCAGGCACCGGTGCATTTTGCCGACCTGAACTGGGAAAGCGGCAGCCTGATCACAGAAGTCCTGCGTTTTATCGTCGAGAAGGGTTATGACCTGCCCACCGACACCTTGCCAGGCACCACCATCACCCTGGAAACCGCCCTGGCCAAGAATGATATCCAGGTGATCGGCGAGGAGTGGGCTGGCCGCAGCCCGGTGTGGGTCAAGGCGCAAGCCGAAGGCAAGGTGACGGGCCTGGGCGATATCGTCAAAGGCGCCACCGAAGGGTGGTGGGTGCCGGAATACGTGGTCAAGGGTGACCCGGCAAAAGGGCTCAAACCCCTGGCACCGGACCTCAAAAGCGTACAGGACCTGGCGCGTTACAAGGACGTGTTCAAAGACCCTGAGTCTCCAGGCAAGGGACGCTTTCTCAACAGCCCTATTGGCTGGACCTCCGAAGTGGTCAACAAACAGAAGCTCAAGGCTTATGGCCTGGACGACAGCTACGTGAACTTCCGCAGCGGGTCAGGCGCAGCGCTGGATGCGGAGATTGCCTCGTCGATTCGCCGGGGCAAGCCCGTGCTGTTCTACTACTGGTCGCCGACCCCGTTGATGGGGCGCTACAAATTGATCCAGTTGGAAGAACCGCCATTTGATGCAGATGCGTGGAAGACCCTCACTGACGCGGACAACCCGAACCCGAAGCCGACGCGCTCGTTGGCGTCCAAGTTGAGCATTGGCGTATCGACGCCGTTCCAGCAGGAACATCCACACATTGCCGAGTTCTTCGAGAAGGTCGAGTTTCCCATCGAGCCGCTTAACAAAGCCTTGGCGACGATGAGCGAGCGCCATACGCCCCCTCGGGAGGTGGCCCAGGCGTTTCTCAAGGAACATCCACAGGTGTGGAAGGCGTGGTTGACGGCCGATGTGGCGCAGAAGGTCGAGGCGAGCCTCAAGTAAGCGCCAGTCTTGGTATCCAGTGAAGATCAAAATGTGGGAGCTGGCTTGCCTGCGATGACCGAGTGTCAGACAACCTATTTTTATGCTGACCCACCGCTATCGCAGGCAAGCCAGCTCCCACATTTGATTGTGTTTGAGCTTTAAAATTTGGTCTGTACAGCCAGCTCAAAGGTCCTCGGTGACCCCAGATAGTACGCCGGCGACACATGGGCAAACTCGGCATACACCTCGTTGGTCAGGTTACGCACCCGCCCGGTGACCGAGGTGTTCGCATCCAGCTTATAGCGCAGGAATGTGCCAAACAGCGTATACGCCGGCACGGTCTGGGTGTTGGCGTTGTCTGCATACACCTGGGCGACGTAGCGCGCATCCACGCCACCTTGCCAATCCTCGGCAAAGTCGTAGGTCAGCCAGAGGTTGCCCACACGCTTGGGCACGTTGGTCGGCGTGTTGCCCTTGCGCGACACCACGGCGCCGCTGGCGGTTTTTTCGTTGAACTCATCGTACTGCGCGTCCACCCAGGCAAAGTTGCCTTCGGCCAGTAGTTTCGGTGTGATATGCAACGAGCTGGCCAGTTCGATGCCCTTGGACGACTGCGCGCCCACCGGGATGCTGCTGGTCGGGTCCAGCGGGTCGGTGACGGCAAAGTCCTTGCGTTCGATCTTGTAGGCCGCGACCGTGGCGGAGCCCCTACCTTGCAGGTAATCGAACTTGCTGCCGATTTCCCATTGCTTGCCGGTGGACACGTCGAACACTTGGGTAGTGGTATTG
>NZ_WKCD01000444.1:0-2667 GCF_021606625.1 Pseudomonas sp. PA-4-8C | reverse complement strand
TTTTTATATTGTTTTTTGTGATAAAAGTTTTTGGTATGATTCTGAGAGCCTTCTCGCAACGAGGTACGGTCAGTGTTTAAGGATAACGCGGTAACAAATGGAGTCGCTATTGTAGTAATTACCTACAATCCTGATCTTGCTGAGTTTTACGTAAACTTGAGTAGTTATATTTCGCAAGTTTGTAAGGTTTTTATTGTGGATAATTCGACAAGTGAGTTCGCACGACGAGCTCTAGTCGAACTAGCCATGGAAGATACTCGAATCGAGCTTCTTCAACAGACCGAGAATGTCGGTATTGCTCGAGCCCAAAATGTCGGGATTATTAAAGCCACCGCTGCGGGCTTTAAGTTCGTCTTGGAAATGGATCAGGATTCATCACTGCCGGCTGAGTACGTTTCCTCAATTGTCACATCGTTCAATGAACTGGTAACTAAAGGTGCGCAGGTTGCTGGCGTCGGTCCGCTCGCGGTTAATGCTTCAACAGACCATGTATATGATGGGCTTTCTCGAGGAGAAGGTCTGAAGCAGGTTGAATATACGCTGAGTTCTGGATTTTTAATATCAACTGACGTATTCAGTGTTGTGGGAGTCAAAAGAGAAGAGTTATTCATTGATTTCGTAGACTGGGAGTGGTGTTGGCGTGCGGCGGAAAAAGGATATAAGAGCTTTGTTGACTCGAAACTTGAAATAGGTCATATGCTAGGAGAGGGGCACGTAAAGTTACTTTTCTGGTGGGTCGGTAAACCAAGTCCAATTCGGCATTATTATCAATACAGAAACTTTATTTTTTTACTTCGGCAGGCATATGTACCGGCTAAGTGGAAGCTTAAATATTCATTAGTATTCATTGTGAAGCTATTTGTTTATATTGCGTTTTTCGATCAGAAAAAACTGAGGCTTGCTTATGTACTAAGAGGGCTCAAGGATGCCTGTCGCGGCAAAATGGGGCCCTTTTAATAATTATTGCTTTGCTGATTACTCAGCGCGTGGAGTATATATGCAAGATGTAAAGTTTTCGGTTTTGATGTCGGTCTATGCTCGAGAAAAATCTCAATATCTCCGTGAGTGCCTTGCTAGCATGGTCGATCAGATTTGCCCTCCGACCGAAATCGTGGTGGTTGAGGATGGGCCGATATCAAAAGAATTATCGGATGAAATTGATGTATTCAGGGAAAAGCTGAATATTATTTCCGTAAAGCTTGATGCCAACGTCGGCCTTTCTGCTGCATTAAATGAAGGTCTTAAGCACTGTCGTTATGAACTCGTCGCTAGAATGGATACTGACGATGTTAGGCTCTGTACGTAAAGTATTGTCGCAAGCACCGCATAGCGCAGGCCAATGAGACCATCGCCGCAAAACTTGTTGCGAGCTTGTCGAAGCGCGTCACGATGCGACGGTTCTCCTTCAGCCAGCCAAACATGCGTTCGATGATGTTGCGCTGCCGATATTTGGGGCGATCAAAAAGTCGAGGCAATCCTGGCTTGGTTTTGCGCTTCATGCTTCGCAACGGAATGACTGGCTGCATGCGATAACGATCACAATACTGGCGCAGCGCTTCAGCGTCGTAACCCTTGGCAGCCAGCAACCAGCGGCAACGCTTGCGTGGGCGGCCGCGCAGGCTGGGTATGCAAGCCTGATCGAGTAGCGGTTGGGCATAGGCTATATCGCTGGCTTGTCCGCCTGACAACAGGAAACGCAGAGGCACACCATTGGCGTCGCACAGCATGTGAATCTTGGTCGTCAGGCCACCCCGGCTGCGCCCGAGCGCGTGGTCTTGCGGTTCTTCAAATCCCCTTTTTTCCCGGCACCTGATGAGGCCCGGGTTGCTCGTACGGCAGTGGAGTCGATCATCCATGTTTCCAAGTCAATCAAACCCTGCTCATTCAATCGGATATGAAGACGCTTGAGCATCTGATCAAAAGCTCCGCAATCACGCCATCCCCGGAACCGTTGATAGATCGTTGACCAAGGGCCGAATCGTTCGGGCATGTCTCGCCAGGCTGCGCCAGAGCAAAGCACCCAGAGAATACCGTTTAGCATCAGGCGATCATCGGCCCGAGGGCGCCCGGTGCGCTGATTTTTGGTGAAGATATCTGCAACCAGATCCCAGGCTGCGTCGGGGAGTTCATACCGCTTTGCCATCTTGGCCTCCTGGCTTTAATGGCGGTGTATTTTACAGAAAATCGTATTTCTTGGGTTTACGTACAGAGCCTAGTCTGCCTGCGCGTTTTCTACGGCAAATTGATTATATGCAAAGATTTCCTCAAGTCGCAGTTTCAAGCGCGTGGATTGAGGAGCGTAACCAGGATATGACTCTTGTCCGGAGCATACGCCGGCTGCCTGAGCACCATTCTGATATTGTCAGTTTTGCAAAACGGCGCAGCCCAGTCAGCCATCCCGCAGTTATGTTTAGAAAATCTGCAGTTCTAGCGGTGGGCGGCTATCCATCGGTTTTCCCTGAGGACTATGGGTTGTGGTCTGTCATGATCGTCCGGGGATATGAGTTTGCAAACATTCAAGAGGTGTTACTACTCATGCGCACAGGGGAAGATTTTATTACACGTCGAGGAATCAATTTTCTGAAGGGTGAGTTGAAACTTTTGGCGTTTCAGCGGAAAATCGGTTTTTTGACAAACTCTGATTATGTCATGAACTATATCATTCGT
>NZ_WKCD01000443.1:0-2685 GCF_021606625.1 Pseudomonas sp. PA-4-8C | reverse complement strand
GATTTGCTGCCCATGGCGTCGATGGCCGAGGCCGGCGGGCCGAGGAAGATCAAGCCTGCCGCCTCGATGGCTCGGGCGAAGCCGGCATTCTCCGAGAGGAAGCCGTAGCCGGGGTGAATCGCCTGGGCGCCGCTGGCGTGGGCGGCGGCAATCAGCTTGTCGATTTGCAGGTAACTGTCGGTGGCTTTGCTGCCGCCCAGGTCGACGCGGATATCGGCTTCACGGCTATGGCGGGCATCGCGGTCGATGGCGCTGTGCACAGCCACAGTGGTCAACCCCATGGCCTTGGCGGTACGCATGACCCGGCAGGCGATCTCGCCACGGTTGGCCACCAGAACGGTGGTGAGTGTGCTCATGAACGCGGCTCCTGGGTCTGCCAACTCGGCGCACGTTTTTGCAGAAAGGCGCGCAAACCTTCCTGGCCCTCGGCGCTTACCCGGATGCGTGCGATAGCGTTTTCGCAATAGCGGCGCAGTGCGGGGGTGAGGGCACCGTTACCCACTTCACGGAGTAAATCTTTACTGGCGCGCATGGCCGCCGGGCTGTTTTGCAGCAGGTTGGCGACCCACTGGTCCACCTGTTGATCCAGAGTCTCGGCGGGATAACTTTCCGCCAGCAAGCCGATCTCCCGTGCGCGCTGGCCGCCGAACCGCTCGGCCGTCAGGGCATAGCGACGGGCCGCGCGTTCGCCGATGGCCTGCACCACGAACGGGCTGATCACCGCCGGTGCCAGGCCGATACGCACTTCCGACAGGCAGAACTGCGCATCATCGGCGCCGATGGCCATGTCACAGCAACTGATCAGGCCCAGCGCGCCACCGTAGGCCGCGCCTTGCACCACCGCCAGCGTGGGGATTTTCAGCTTGGACAGGTTGTACATCAGCTCCGCCAGTTCCCGGGCGTCGTCCAGGTTGGTGTGGTAGTCCAACTCGGCCGACTGCTGCATCCAGGCGAGGTCGGCGCCGGCACTGAAGTGCTTGCCACGCCCGCGCAGTACCAGGAAACGCAGGGACGGGTCGCCTTGTACGCGGTCAAGAGCCAGGATCAGCTCGCGGATCATCTGGGCGTTGAACGCGTTGTTCTTGGCTTCACGGCTGAGCCACAGCGTGGCAAAGCCACGGCGGTCAGTGATCAGTTCGAGGGTGTTGAAGTCGCTCATGCAAGGAGCTCCATGATAATGAGAGGCCTCCTGTAGGAGCGAGCTTGCTCGCGAAGATCGTCAACGATAACGCGGGGCTTGAGAATGACCGCGTTGCCCTGAGGTTCTTCGCGAGCAAGCTCGCTCCTACAGGTTACATGCGGAACACGCCAAAGCGGCTCGGCTCGATGGGGGCGTTCAGTGCGGCGGACAAGGCCAGGGCCAGCACGTCGCGGGTCTGCAGCGGGTCGATCACGCCGTCATCCCACAAGCGCGCGCTGGAGTAGTAGGGGTGGCCCTGGGTTTCATACTGGTCGAGAATCGGCTGTTTGATCGCGGCTTCCTCCTCGGCACTGAAACCGTTGCCGGCGCGCTCAGCCTGTTCGCGCTTGACCTGCACCAGTACCCCGGCGGCCTGTTCGGCCCCCATCACGCCAATCCGTGCGTTGGGCCACATCCACAAAAAGCGCGGGTCGTAGGCGCGGCCACACATCCCATAGTTACCCGCACCAAAGCTGCCGCCGATGATCACGGTGAATTTCGGCACCTTGGCGCACGCTACGGCGGTGACCAGCTTAGCGCCATGCTTGGCAATGCCACCGGCCTCGTACTTCTGGCCGACCATGAAACCAGTGATGTTTTGCAGGAACAGCAGGGGAATTCCGCGCTGACAGGCCAGTTCGATAAAGTGCGCGCCTTTTTGCGCGGCCTCGGCGAACAGGATGCCGTTGTTGGCCAGGATCGCAATCGGGTAGCCATGCAAGTGCGCAAAGCCGCACACCAGGGTCGTGCCGAACAGGGCCTTGAACTCATCGAACACCGAGCCGTCCACCAGCCGTGCGATGACTTCGCGCACATCAAAGGGTTGCTTGGCATCCGCAGGGATCACGCCGTACAACTCTTCGCTGCTGTACAGCGGCGCCACCGGCGGGCGTTGCAGCAGCTCACCTTGCTTGCGCCAATTGAGGTTGGCCACGCTGCGCCGCGCCAGGGCCAGGGCGTGTTCATCGCTGTCGGCATAGTGGTCGGCCACGCCGGAAATCTTGCAATGCACATCGGCACCGCCCAGGTCTTCGGCGCTCACCACTTCACCGGTGGCGGCTTTCACCAGCGGCGGGCCGGCTAGGAAGATGGTGGCTTGCTGGCGCACCATGATCGCTTCGTCGGCCATGGCCGGCACGTAGGCGCCGCCGGCGGTGCACGAGCCCATCACCACGGCAATCTGGGGAATGCCCTGGGCGCTCATGTTGGCCTGGTTGAAGAAGATCCGCCCGAAGTGCTCGCGGTCGGGGAATACCTCGTCCTGGCGCGGCAGGTTGGCACCACCGGAGTCCACCAGGTAGATACACGGCAGGCGGTTCTGCTCGGCGATGGTCTGGGCGCGCAGGTGTTTTTTAACGGTCAGCGGGTAATAGGAGCCGCCTTTGACCGTGGCATCGTTGGCCACGATCATGCATTCGACGCCTTCCACTCGGCCGATGCCGGCAATCACTCCGGCCGCCGGGACGTCTTCGCCATACACCTGGTGAGCGGCCAGTTGGCTCAGC
>NZ_WKCD01000442.1:0-2713 GCF_021606625.1 Pseudomonas sp. PA-4-8C | reverse complement strand
AGCCGAGATGGGCCCGATCGTGTCGCGGGCTGCGCTGGAACGTATCAGTGGTTACATCGAGCAGGGCGTACAAGCCGGCGCGCAGTTGCTGCTCGATGGCCGTGACTACGTGCCCACCGAGCCGGGCTTGGAGAACGGCTTCTGGTTGGGCGCGACCTTGTTCGACCACGTGACCCAGGACATGAGCATCTACCGCGAAGAAATCTTCGGCCCGGTGCTGGCCTGTGTACGCGTGAACGATTTTGCCGAGGCGGTGAAGCTGGTCAACGACCACGAGTTTGGCAACGGCGTCAGTTGCTTCACCCGCGATGGCAACATTGCACGTGAGTTTGCGCGGCGTATCGAGGTGGGCATGGTCGGTATCAACGTGCCGATCCCGGTGCCCATGGCCTGGCACGGGTTTGGTGGCTGGAAGAAGAGCCTGTTCGGTGACATGCATGCCTACGGCACCGAGGGCGTGCGCTTCTACACCAAGCAGAAGTCGATCATGCAACGCTGGTCGGAGAGCATCGAGCAGGGCGCGGAGTTTGCGATGCCGGTGTCCAAGTAAGGTTTAAGCGGTGCTGCTGGATCTGATGTGGGAAGGCTCAAGCCCTCCCACATTTTTTTTGCCTGTTGACGGGTTAACACTTAAAAGTCCAGTATGGAATTATAAGTACAAAATAGACGCTGCCCGTTTTTCTTCACTCTTGCCAAACCAACAACAACTTGCGAGAACCCCTCCATGAAGAAACGTCATCTCCTTCCCGCCCTGGCGCTGAGCCTGTTTGCCTCCAGCCACCTGCTGGCCGCCGAAAAAACCCTGCGTATTGGCATTGAGGCCGCTTACCCACCGTTCGCCTCCAAGACCGGCGACGGCAAGATCGTGGGTTTCGACTACGACATTGGAAACGCCCTGTGTGCGCAAATGAAGGTCAAGTGCGTGTGGATCGAAGGGGAGTTCGACGGGCTGATTCCGTCCCTCAAGGTCAAGAAGATCGACATGGCGTTGTCGTCCATGACGATCAACGAAGACCGCAAGAAGTCGGTGGATTTCACCCACAAGTACTACTTCACCTCGTCGCGCCTGGTGATGAAGGACGGCGCCGTGGTGGATGACCAGTACGCCAGCCTCAAGGGCAAGAACGTCGGCGTACAGCGCGCGACCACCACCGACCGCTATGCCACCGAGGTGTTCGAGCCCAAGGGCATCAACGTCAAGCGCTACAGCAATAACGAAGAAATCTACATGGACCTGGCAGCGGGGCGCCTGGATGCGATCTTTGCCGACACCATTCCCCTGAGCGACTTCCTGGCGATGCCGCGCGGGCAGGGTTATGCCTTTGTGGGCCCGGAGCTCAAGGACCCGAAATATGTGGGCGAGGGCGCCGGTATTGCGGTGCGCAAGGGCAATGGCGAATTGGTCAGCGAACTGAACGCGGCCATCGACGGCATTCGCGCCAGCGGCGAATACCAGAAGATTTCACAGCAATACTTCAAGGCCGATATCTACGGCGACTGATCCAAGGAAATACGCGTTCAATGTGGGAGCTGTCGAGCTTTAGCGAGGCTGCGAAAGCGGTGGGTCAGGCAATGAAAATGTTGACCTTGCCGGCCCCTTCGCAGCCTCGCCGGGGCTCGACAGCTCCCACAGGGATCGGCGTTGTCGTCAGAAAGGGGTCAGCCCTTGAGTTCTTTCAAATGCTTGTAGACCGTCGCCCGCCCCATGCCCAGCACATTGGCCACATAGTTGGAGGCGCTCTTGCCCTTGAATGCCCCCTCGGCGTGCAGCGCCAGCACCAGTTCGCGTTTGTGGTCGCGGGTCAACAGGTTCAGGCTCAACTGACGCTCGCGCAGCCAGGCATGCAGGAAGGTGTTGATGCGCTCCTGCCAGTCATCGCGAAACAGCGCGTCTGGCTGTGCGATCAGCTTGCTTGGCGACAGGAACAAATCCAGCGCCGCCTTGGCCGTTTCGAACATTGAAATATTCAGGTTGATGCACAGCACCGCCAGCCGGCGGCCTTTGTGGTCGTGCAGCACGGTGCTCAGGCTGCGGATTTTCTGGCCGTCCCAATTGAGCTTTTCATAAGGGCCGATATTCACCTCGCTGACGTCACCGTCGAGCATGTCCTCCAGGGACGAGTCGTCACCCAGGCTGCGTTTGGACAGGTTATTGGCGATGTAATCCACGGTTTGCGTGCGCAGGTCATGCAACACCACTTCTGCATGGGGAAAGAACAGCGTGGCGATTGCATCGGCAATCGCGCGGAAGTTCTGCATGACCTTGTCTTGTTCAGCGGTGTTCATCAATGGGGCTCCAGGCGGACCGGGGAGAGCATACCAGCGTCCAGGCCGAACCGGGTCAGTGCCTCCGGCAGCGGTTCGCCGCGTACCAGGGCCGCGCTGGCCTGGCCCATGGCGGGCGAGGTCTGGATGCCATAGCCGCCCTGTGCCGCCACCCAGAACAGCCCCGGTACTTGCGGGTCAAAGCCCGACAGCAAATCACCGTCCTGCACAAAACTGCGTAAGCCCGCCCAGGTGCGCGTGGGGCGGCGGATAGTCAGGGTGGTGGCTTCCTCGATCTGGTAGATGCCCATGGCGATATCCAGTTCTTCGGGTTGCACGTCCTGGGGTTCTACTGGGTCGGCGTTGGCCGGTGAGCCGAGGAACATGCCGGCATCCGGTTTCATGTAGAACGCTTCGTCGAGGGCCACCAGCATCGGCCAGTCGTGGC